>JANNVN010000260.1:0-14383 GCA_031414435.1 Gemmatimonadaceae bacterium | reverse complement strand
TGGTGATCGCAACGAAAGTGCACTTCACGATGAGCAGCGGTCCGAATATGAAGGGGCTCGGACGCACGCACATCGTGCAGGGATGCGAAGCGTCACTCAGGCGACTGGGCGTGGACACGATCGATCTCTACCAGATCCATCGCCTCGATCGCGCAGTGCCGATGGAAGAGATTCTCGCGGCACTGGATCATCTCGTGCGCAGCGGCAAGGTGCGCTACCTGGGGGCGAGCACGATGTACGCCTGGGAGTTCGCGAGAGCGCTGTATACCAGCGACGCGCATGGCTGGGCGCGCTTCGTCAGCATGCAGAATCACTACAACCTGGTATACCGCGAGGAAGAGCGGGAGATGATGGCACTCTGCCTCAGCGAAGGCGTTGGCGTGATTCCGTGGTCACCGCTGGCCCGCGGGTTGCTGACGCGCCCGCCACGCGCGCAGGCCGAGGTTGCGACAACGCGGGCAGCGTTCGAGACCTCCAGCATGGATGTGCTCTACGATCACCCGACTGACGACGCAGTGATCGCCGCAGTACAAGGTGTGGCGACGTCACGCGGACTGCCGATGGCACAGGTGGCGCTGGCGTGGTTGCTGCAGCGACCGGGAGTCTCGGCGCCCATCATCGGCACCACCAAGCTGGCGCAGCTCGAGGATGCCATTGCGGCGACGAGCGTGTCGCTCTCGCATGAGGAGTGCGCCGCGATGGAGGCACCATACACCGCGCACGAGGTTCGCGGCTGGATCTGACCACGGGCCGCGCCAGAACAGGCGCGGCTGGCTGCGAGCACCTACGCCGTACTCGAGCCCCGGCGTCGTGAGACCGTGCACTGCGCACGTCGCGTGCGATGTCCTGTTCGACGACGCTGCCCGTCCAGTCCGACCGCTACTTGATCGCCTTCAGCTCAGCGGCCGTCCACGGCGTTGTGCGCGACGCAAATCGCGCCCGCACGGCTCGGACCTGTGCGGTGGTGACCGCCGCCGCACGATTGCCCCACTGACTGCGGGCATACGTCAGCGTGCCCGCGATATCATCGTCGGTCATCGCTGCGCCCCACGCCATCATCGCCCCGTTGTACGGCTTGCCTTTGACCGTGATCGGCCCCTGCAACCCGTGCAGCACGATCGCAATCGGGATCTCAGCGCGCCCGATGAGCCACTCCGAGCCAGCCAGCGGGGGGAACGCCCCCTCGAGGCCAAGACCGGTCGCCTGATGACAGACCGCGCAGACCTCGACGTATTTGTTCACCGGCGGCGCTGCGAGCGCGGTGACATGGAGCCGAGGGCGCTCAGCAGCTGCGACTGGCTGACGAACGCCAAGGATTGCCGCAGCCGCGGCAGCGGTGATGCCGACTGCGATGACGCGGGTGCGCCCACGAGTGAACGACATGGCGAAGGCCTCGGAAGAGTGAATCGGGGACTCTCTCGGATTCTAGCAGATCACAGCCCCAGGCGGCATGTACCCCACCGACGCCTGATCCGCCCGCCGGAAGCGCTCGTACTGCCAGAAGGTTCCCGCGTCTGCAGTCACCACTCGATGGAGCGTCGGTCATGCGCCAGGCTCGTGCGGTTGTTGCCCTTCTCGGATTCACGATCGGATTCACGATCGGATTCACCGTCGGAATAGTGCCGGCACACGCCCAGGCACCATCCATCGTGATGCTGCCGCCCGACAGTCCGGCAGCGTCGGTCACCCAGACGTTGGGGCTGACGACCCTCTCGGTGTCGTATCACCGCCCTTCCGTGAAGGGTCGCGCCATCTGGGGTGGGCTGGAGCCGTACGACTCCGTCTGGCGCGCAGGGGCAAACCAGAACACCGTGCTGACATCCAGCTCAGCCTTCACGGTCGGCGGGACATCGCTGCCGGCCGGACGATACGCCGTGCACATGATTCCGACCAAGACCATGTGGACCGTGATTTTCAGTCGTCAGGCGAACGCGTGGGGGAGCTTCAGCTACGCGAAAGGAGAAGACGCCGCACGCACGACCGTCACGCCGCGCGCGACTGAACTTGCCGAGCAACTGCAGTACACGTTTGACGCGATCGTCGACTCGACGGCGTTGCTGACGATGCGCTGGGAACGACTCGCCGTCACCGTGCCGATCACGATCAACGTGACGCGCGTGGTCATGGACTCCTTGACGCAGCAGTACCGGGGCATGCCGCGCTTCTGGCCGCAGGCGTGGCTGGAAGGCGCGCGCTGGGCGCTCTCGCACAATGCGCCACTGGCCGTCGCGGAAGCGTGGGCCGATACATCACTGCAGATGCAGGTCACGTTCGCGGCGCTGCGGACCAAGGCCGCGATCCAGGAGCGGCGGGGCAATGCCGACGGCGCCACGAGCCTTCGCACGCAGGCGCTGACGGTGGCCACGCAGGCAGATCTCGAAGCGCTTGGGTTTCAGACGCTGCGCACGGGGTCCGCGACCGAGGCGACGGCACTCTTCCGACGCACCGTGACCGAGCATCCGCGCTCGTGGCGCGGCTTCGAGGGACTCGGCGATGCGCTGGTTCGCGCGGGCAAGGCTGACGAGGCACGAGGGAATTACCAGAAGGCGCTGAGCCTTGCGCCCGAATCACAACGGACACGACTGACGCAGGTGGTCGCGGGGGTCAGGTAAGCCGCACGTGGACTGTAACGCGACCGTGCGCGTTGGTCGCTGATCACGACCGAACGACAACGGCCGATCTCGCGGAAATGGCGAGACCGGCCGCATCGGTCAACTCCCACGTAAATGCTGCAGCAACTACCGCATCGGTGTCAGTTCAGCCGCCGTCCACGGCGCAGTCCGCGAGGCGAACTTGGCGCGCACCGTCTTGACTTCGTCTGCCGTGACGGCCACACCGGTATTGCCCCACTGGCTGCGTGCATAGGTGAGCACGGCGGCGACTTCGGCGTCGTTCAATGCACCGCCCCACGGGGCCATCGCACCGTTGTACTTCTTGCCGAGCACGTCGATCTCACCCTGCACACCGTGCAGCACGATCGCGATCGGCACTTCCGCCTTGCCGTTGAGCCAGTCGGAGCCGGCCAGCGGCGGGAAGTTGCCCTCGACGCCGAGTCCGGTTGTCTGATGACACACGGCGCACACCTGCCCGTATTTCTCGGCGCCAACATCAGCAACCGCTGCTGGTTCGGCCACAGGCGTCACCGCGGAATCAGCGGCGGGTTTCTGCTCGCCGCCGCAGGCTGCGAGGGCGAGCAACAGCACGGCATTGAATCTTCCTGGATTCCGCATACAATCTCCGTGAAGTGATCCGGGCCTGATGACCCTGTCCCCGCTTCAACAAAAGGGGCACAACTGAAAATACGTCGACCTCGCGGCCAATCCGTCAGGCGTTCCCCGACCGCTCCAGCGCCTGTTCGATATCGGCGATGATGTCATCCCGATGCTCGAGCCCGACAGAAATCCGCACCAGGCCGGGTGGAATGCCGACCTGCAGCCGCTCCGCCTCCGACAACTTCGAGTGAGTGGTCGACGTCGGATGTGTGACGATGCTGCGCACATCGCCAAGGTTCGGCGTGTGCGAGAGGAGTTCGAGCGCATCGAGGAACCGCCGTGCGCGCTCCAGACCTCCCTGCAGCTCGAGCACCACGATGCCGCCGCCAGCTGACATCTGTTTCTTCGCCAATGCATGATCCGGATGGCTGGCGAGGTACGGATACCGTACGAAGTCGAGCGACGGATGGTGCTGAAAGTGCGTCGCAACGGCCATCGCATTGGCGCAGTGTCGTTCCATCCTCACCGACAGGGTTTCGAGGCTCTTCGACAGCACCCAGGCGTTGAACGGCGACATGGCCGGACCGGTGTGCCGGATGAAGAAACGCAGCTCGGCCATCAGCACCGCACTTCCCACCACGACACCGCCCAATGTGCGTCCCTGCCCGTCGATCCATTTCGTCGCCGAATGCACCACGAGGTGTGCACCGTGACGGATAGGCTGTTGCAGAATCGGCGTCGTGAAGCAGTTGTCGACGATCAGCATCAATTGACGATCGGCGCAGAGCGTCCCGAGCATGTCGAGATCAATCAGCGACAGCCCCGGATTGGACGGCGTCTCGACGAACACGATCTTCGTCGATGGCTGTACCGCGGCCGCCCAGACCTCGGCGGTGGCATCGGCGTCGACATAGGTGGCCGTGATGCCCCAGCGCGGAAACAGCTTCGTGAAGAGCTGGTGCGTTGAGCCGAACAATGCGCGTGATGCGACCACGTGATCGCCACTGCGCAGGAAGGCCGCCATGCTGCCGAACACCGCCGCCATGCCACTGGCGAACGCGATCCCCTCCTCCGTCCCTTCGAGCAGCGCCATCTTGCGCACGAACTCGTCGGTGTTCGGGTTCGAGTAGCGGCTGTAGATGTTGCCCGCGACTTCATCGGCGAAGAGCGCGCGTGCCTGCTCCGCGTCGTCGAACACGAAGCTCGACGTGAGATAGAGCGGCGTGGAATGCTCGCGCTCGTCGCTCCGCGCCGTCTGGGTGCGAATGGCGAGGGTCTCGGGGTGCAGCGGACGGGGAGTGCGATGGGGCTGGTCAGACACGTTGAGCCTCGAGCAAGGACGATGGGCGTTTGGGACAACCCGAATGCTACTGGGCACAGTGCGTCTGGGCAGCCGCATGCCGCCGGTCCGCCAACGGAATGCCGGCCTTCGGGGTACACGGATCTGTGGACGCTGCGCCGATTCGTGGAGCGCTTCACTTCTCCCCCGCCGCCGGGTGCGCGGCAGGGTGCTCAAACTCATCGGAGACTTCGGATGACTCGTTACATGCGTGCGGCGGCCCTGACGGCCGCGCTCCTGATCGGCTCGGCCGCGACTGCGGGCGCACAGGGCGGCCCGCCAGGCGGTGGAATGCGCCGCGACCCGGCCGCGATGGCGATGCTGGAGAAGCCGCTGACCGGCGTGGAAGGGATCAGCGCCACTCAGAAGGACACCCTCACCAAGATCGAGACCGCTTACAAGGTCAAGTTCACCACCGCCAGCACCGCAATGCGCGAGGCGATGATGGCCGCCCGGCAGTCGGGGGGGACGCCGGACATGGCGGCGATGATGAAGATGCGCGATGACATGACCGCCATGCGGACTGAAGAGCTGGCTGCGGCACGGGCTGTGCTGACGGCTGCGCAGCTCCCGAAGTTCGACGAAAACGTGAAGGCCGAGGCGGCCGAGCGCGAAGCCCAGCGTGGGCGGATGGGTGGTCCGCCGCCGGACTAATCGAGCGGTACTGTCACGAAAACCCGACGGGGCGGAGCCGGCATCTTGCCAGCGCCGCCCCGTCTCTGCAACGTGGAACCTGAGCCCGGGCATTGGCGTAGAGCGCGGTATCCCCCCCACCAAGGATTTGTCGCATGTGGTCAACAGTCAGAGGGTCGGCACACAGGCAGCTCGTCCTTGCCACCGCGGTGATCGCGCTCGGCTGCGCGCTGCCAGCGAGCGTCTCGGCTCAAGGCCGATCGGTCGCGAGTGCGGCGACTCCGCTGTTCTCTGTCGAAGAGCTGGCGGCGCAGTGGGCATCGCTCGAGCGGCCGCTGATCGGCGTGAGTGACCTGACGGACCTGCAGCGGGATGCCATTGAGATCCTCGAGGAGCAATACCGGGCGCAGATCGCGAGAGAGGCCATTCCCATGCGCGACGCCCGCGAGAAGTTGCTCATGAACGCCCAGAATTTTCCTCGGCAACAGGTCGAACGGGCCCTTGAACGGATCGTCGCTTTGCGCAAGAAGCAGCTGCAGCTGTTGCGCGGCATCCTGACGGATGCCCAGCGTGTCCGGTACGACCAGAATCTGAAGGTGCTCGAGGCGGAGGAAGAGGCCGCGAGGCTGAAGCGGGATCGGGACGAGGCGTTCTACACGCCGTGAGCATCCGCACTCGGGCCGGATGGCTCATCTGCGCGCGACACGCAGAGGCTGTGTCGGCGCGCCGCGGGTGTGCTCACCGCGGCAGGCACACCCGCCGCTGCTCATCGAACTTCCGGCCCACGGCTTCACACTCCTGCTTCGGATCCGGCAGATGAAGCCGCGACCGGCTGGCCATGATGCGCAGCCCGATGAAACTCAGCCCGACGAGGCTGATCATGGCGACGATGATCTTGATCCCGCGTTCCAGCCGCTGCATCGGATCGAGCGGGGCCACCTCAGCGCGCCTTGCCGCGCGGTGACTTCACCTGCGCTGCGTGCGCTTCGATCACCGCGCGCGCCGCTTCCTGCGGGTCGTCGGTGAGCAGCATCAGATCGAGATCGCCGGGGCTGATCTTCTGTTCGCCAAGGACCCGGGACTGCAGCCAGCGTACCAAGCCGGCCCAGTAGTGTGTGCCGAACAACACGACCGGGAACTGGAAGATCTTCCCCGTCTGGATCAGCGTCACGGCTTCGAACAGCTCATCCAGCGTGCCAAAGCCGCCGGGAAAGCAGATGAAGGCGTTGCTGTACTTGATGAACATCGTCTTCCGCACCATGAAGTAGCGGAAGCTGACCAGCGTATCGACATACGGATTCGCGCCCTGCTCGAACGGCAACTCGATGTTGCAGCCGATGCTTGGCGCGCCGGCCAGTCGCGCGCCTTTGTTCGCGGCCTCCATGATGCCCGGGCCGGCGCCAGTGATGATCGAGAAGCCTGCCTCACCGAGGATGCGCGCCACTTCGGTGGCGGCCTTGTACTGCGGATCATCGGGCGAAGTGCGCGCCGAGCCGAAGATCGAGACTCCCTTCTCCACCGAGGCAAGTGCGTCGAAGCCTTCGATGATCTCGCCGGTCATGCGTAACACGCGCCACGGGTCGGTGCGGGTGAAGTCGTCGCGCGGGCCGGGCGCTTGCAGGAGTTTGGCATCTTCCGTCAGCGGCACATGATCGCGCAGATCGGTGTCGACGGATGGGTGAATCAGCGGGGCGGCTTTCTTCCCTTTCGGCACGGGCTGCGCCGTGGTCTTGATCGGCGGTTTCGAGGGCGAGATGACCGCATTCGACATCGGTGTTTCACGCCCCGCACTCCGATGCCCTTCGGCGTGCCGCTCGCGCGCGCCTTCCAGCGCCTCGGCCTCGGCGCGCTGCATGGTCGCGACGGTTGCGGTCTTGCCGCCAGCGGTCGTCGCCGCCGAGGCGCCGATTGCCTTACGTGGCTTGGGGGCTTTTGCAGCAGGGGCAGCAGGCGACTTCGCGCGCTTGGCGGGCATACGGGCGGGGATGAGGTGGTGCGGGGACGTGCCGAGGTGGTGAGCGCCGTCGCGGGCACGTCGGCCCGGGCGTTGCATAGGTAGAATTCTAGTGGACCGGAAACGAAGTTCGGGGTAGCGTCTCCATTCGCCGCGCCGCTGCTGCGACCGCAACTGCTTACGCCCGCGAGTTCCGCGTCGCATCACCGTTCCGCGTCGCTGGGCGGTGCTGGCCTGCTGGTTCTGACCTCTCTCCCTTCGCAGTGCCCCACGTCATCATCGTCGTCGCTGACGGCGTTCGCCCCGATACCCTCGCTGCCGCGATCGATGCCGGCGAGGTGCCCGCACTCCATGCGCTGCGCGAGGCGCAGGGCAGTCACACGCTCACGACCGTCTTCCCTTCGGTCACCGGGCCGGCGTATGTGCCGTTCCTGATGGGTGAACATCCCGGACACGTCGGCCTGCCGGGCCTGCGGTGGTTCGACCGCGGGCGACAGGACACCGGGTGGCCGCACTACACGCGCAGCTACATCGGCAGCGAGATGCGGAAGGTGGATCGCGATCTGACGTTGGACAAACCGACTGCGTTCGAGCGCGCCGGCGGCGGGCTGGCGATGATGAACATGATCGGGCGCGGCCTTCCGAACCGGAACAGACTCACCGACGGCGTCCGGTTTGCGCTGCGGGCGGGGTACACCCATTTCCGCGGCGATGTCGCGGGCTGGCTGGATGTCGATCGCGCGCTGTCGAACGAGATGCTGGGTCGCGTGCTGGCTGAGCGACCGCCGTTCACGTTCGCCAGTTTCTGCGGCGTTGACAAGACGAGTCACAGTGTGGGTCATCGTGATCCGATCGTCCGCAAAGCACTGACGATCGTCGACGGATTCGTGGCCGAGGTCACCGCAGCCGCCACGCGCGAAGGCTGGATGAACGAACTGGCGCTCTTCGTCGTCAGTGATCACGGCCACGTCGATGTGAAGGCACATGACGATCTGGCGGACCTGTTTCGTGACGCGGGACTGCGGGTGCTGGCACATCCGAGGATTTTTGGAGTACGCGATCCGGAGATGGCCGTGATGGTGAGTGGCAACGCAATGGCACATCTCTTCGTGGAACTGGCATCACGAACGCGACCGTACTGGAAGGCGTTGTCGCCGCGCTGGAACGAAACGGCGGAGATGCTACTCGCCCGGCCATCGGTGGACCTGCTGATGCTGCCGCACAGTGACACCGGCGTGGAGATCCGTGGTGGCGACGGGCGTGGAACGGCAATGGTGCGACGCGAAGGCGATCGGTACCACTACTACTGCGGCACCGGTGATCCACTCGGCCTCGGCGACGTGCACGGCGTCTCGGAGGCAGAGGTGTGGGAGCGGTCGCTGGAGACGGACTATCCGGACTCGCTGGTGCAGATTCTGGCGCTGAACGATTGCCGCCGGACGGGAGATTTCATCATCAGCGCCACCCGCGACTGGGATTTCCGCGGGCGCTACGAGCCGATTCCGCACCGGTCGTCACACGGCGCGCTACATCGCGAACACATGCTGGTGCCGATGCTGACGAACGTGCCGGCGACTGTGCCGTACCGCCGGACGCAGGATGTGTTTCACCGGGCAATGGCGTTTCTTGGTGTCTGACGGTGGTCGACGGGAAGGGCAACAGCCCAGAGAAACTGCTTGACGCAAAGGCGCAGAGGGCGCAAAGGCGCAAAGGAATGCTTTGGGAACAGCTGCTGCGCTCGGTGTACTGCCCCACAACGCCTTTGCAGTTCTTTGCACCTTTGCGCCCTCTGCGCCTTTGCGTCAAGCCGTTCATCGATCCATGAGCTTTTCTGAACGGTTTCGACGCGTGACACAGGTAGCGGGATCTTCTCTTTCAGGATACGGACGATGACTGACAGTGCGCGCAGTTCGACGACGGGGCTGGTCGCGGTGGCAGTGGCGATTGTGGCGAGTGCCTTTCTGGTGGCCGGCGCGGCGCGGGATGTCGGCCGGAAGAACGATGTGATCGAGGTGACCGGGAGTGCGCGTCGGGCGATCGTCGCCGACCTAGGCATCTGGAAGGGCACGGTCACGGTGCAGTCGCCCACGGTACAGGGGGCGTACGGCGAGGTGTCGGGCTACGGCGACCGGGCCCGTGCCTGGCTCAAGGCGCGTGGCTTGCCCGATAGTGTGATCACCGTGCGGCCCGTGGAAACGCAGCGGATGATGGTGGTGACCAGCGACGGTCAGCAGACCGGTCAGATCGCCGGGTACAAGCTGTCGCAAACCATCGAGGTCCGGCTGAACAATCCGAAGGCGATCGAACTGCTGGCGCGTGAGGCCGGGGCGCTGGCCGGCCAGGGCATTCCGATCGAGGCCTCGTCACCGGAGTACCTGTACACCAAGCTGGCAGAGCTGCGTATCGCCATGATGGGAGAGGCTACGGTTGATGCGCGGGCACGGGCCGAGGTGATCGCAAAAGCCGCGGGGTCGAAGGTGGGCAACGTGCGCAGTGCGAACACGGGGGTGGTGCAGATCACGCCGCGGTTCTCGACCGAGGTGTCGGACTATGGCATGAACGACGTGACGAGCATCGACAAGGACATCACGACGGTCGTGAAGGTGACGTTTGCGTTGAAGTAGTCTGGCGGGTTGGCGTGCGAACATCAGCCGCAGCCTCAACGGCACCTTCGACGGTTGCTGCACTTGCGGCTGCGACGCGAATGGTACTGGCCACTGCCACTGCCACTGCCACTGCCACTGCCACTGCATAACGCAAAGATGCAAAGCCGCAAAGGCGAGAAGGATTCGCTGCGCGCGGTGAGATTCGGTCGCAAGGGTTGGGTGACTTGGGTTGGGAACTGCTGCACGAGCGTAGTTCCGATCGCGTGTCTCTTGTTGTGACGCTCGTGTAGGTCCGTGGGGCACCGAACGCCTTGCGTCTTGGCGACTTTGCCCCTTTGCGTTGAGCAGTTACCGTTGCCGTTGCAGGCTTGATCGCCATAGCTGGTGGAAAGCGTTAGATTGGAAGTATGACGTGGCCTGCCCTTGTGATGGCGCTGACGTGGCGCTGTGTGCGTGAGCCGTCGCTGATCGGACCGCTGCTGCTGGTCGGGTGGCGGTTCCGGCGGCGGAACTGGTATGCGCGTGCGCCGTTCCTGCCGATTCCGGCGTGGGAGTACGTACAGTGGCGGATGCACACGGCGTACGGCGACCATCACGCGATCCCGCCGGTGGATGACATCGCGAATTACGCGCGATGGACCTGGCACCTGCCGACCTGACGTGACGCTGGTCGCGCCCGCAGGGTTTGCACATCGCCTGAAGGCCGAGGCATATGCGCGCGGGGCGATGCTCGCGGGAGTCACATCGCTTGGCCCGATGGAGACGGCTGCGGCGTTCGACGACTGGATTGCACACGGCTACGCCGGCGAGATGGCGTATCTCGAGCGTGGGGCCGAGAAGCGGCGTGATTCACGGCTGCCGGTGCCTGGGGCCGTGAGTGCGCTGGTGATCGGCGTGAATTACGGTGGCAGGGAGCCGGATGGTCCGGTGGCGCGGTATGCGCGCGGGGATGACTATCACGACGTGCTGGTACCTATGCTGCGCGGGCTGCAGGACTGGGCGTCAGCGGAGCTCGGCGTCACGGTGCCGGGGAAGGCGTACACGGACACTGGGCCGATTCTCGAACGCGATCTCGCGCGGCGCGCTGGGCTGGGGTGGTTTGGCAAGAATACGATGCTGATTTCGCCGCGGCATGGGTCGTTCTTTTTTCTTGGATTGTTGTTGTTGGCGCTCGAGCTTGAAGCGGACGAGCCGTTTGTCAGCGATCACTGCGGGACGTGTACGCGGTGTCTGGACGCGTGTCCGACAGGCGCGTTTGTGGCGCCGCGGGTGATGGATGCGACGCTTTGTGTGTCGTATCTGACGATCGAGGCGAAGGGGGAGGTGCCGGATCATCTGCGGCGCCCCGTGAGCGAGATGATATACGGTTGTGACATCTGCCAGAGCGTGTGTCCGTGGAATGTGAAGTTTTCGCAGGAGCTCGCTGAGGGCTCGCCGTTCCGGGCGCGACCTTTCATTGACGGGAAGGACGCGGTGACGCTCGCGACGGATATTCTGACGCTAGATCAGGACGCGTTCAGTGCGGCGTTGCGGACATCGCCGATGAAGCGGGCGAAGTTGGCGGGGCTCAGGCGGAATGCCGCGGTGGTACTTGCCAATGCGCGTCCGGCCGCAGTGCCCGAATCAGACGCATAGGGCGCGAGTACCCGCTGCGCCTAGGCAGGGCGAGGCCGCTGCGGACCCGACGTGAGCCTCGCCGCCGACGAATGTGATCGTGACTGCGCGCTGCGTTGCACGCCGTGCGGCTAGAATGATGTTCCCGGCAGTCGCGCCTGCACCCGAACGCTGCGAGCCGTCGCATGGCACTCACCCGCGCAAAGAAGCCCGCCGCCCGTCGTCCAAAGCACACACCGCAGGACGTGGTGCTGCGGATCACGCTCAACGACATCGAGCCGCCGATCTGGCGCGAGATCGCGTTGCTCGACTCGACGACGCTTCCGGAACTCCACCGTGCCATTCAGATCACGTTTCAGTGGTACGACTACCATCTGCATCAGTTCACAATCGGCGAGGAGCGTTACACCATCCCTGACGAGGAGCTCGATGACTTTGGCGTGCCTGCCCGCAGTGCACTCGGCGTGACGCTCTCGCAGCTTGGCCTGACCGAGGGCGCGTCCTTCACGTACGAGTATGACTTCGGGGATTCGTGGACGCACCGCCTCGATGTGCGGAAGATCTCGCCAGCGGCCGATCGCGGCGAGATCATGCCAGCGCCGCTGCTCCTGGACGGACGACGTGCAGCCCCGCCGGAAGACTGTGGCGGGCCTCCTGGATACGAAGAACTGCTGCGCGTCCTCTCCGACCCATCCGAGCCGGAGCACGCCGACATGCGCACCTGGGTCGGACCGGACTTCGATGCCGAGCGATTCGACGCGCGAGCCGCACGACATGCATTGATCATGGCCGCAGTGTGGGGAGCGCTACGCTAGACAGCAGCCAGCTGCTGAAAGCGCCGCGCAACGGCGTCCACCAATCCCGGTACGCGTCGCGCGTCCGGGAGATTGCCTTCGAGAATGGCCGGTGCCCACTCCGCTGCGAGCAGCGCGGCGGTCTGCGTGCGTATGAAGTCCCTGATGTCGTCGGGCGCAGCCTGGACGTCCTCGACGATGCCGGCACGACCCGCCACCACGGTGATCAGGTCCTCGAGATCGTGACTGCTCATCGGGTCGGCGGCACCGCGGCTCGAAAACGCCTCCCACTTCATCGCGAGAAACGCTGCGGCGGAGGCGATGCGGACGTCCAGTCCAGGTTCGAGCGTCAGCGTGGCTGCGCTTGCGAATGCATACGAGTACCAGCGGTTGCTGAATCCGAGAATGGCTTCATCGAGCGGCATCACATCGAGAATCAGGTCGGCCGCCGTCCGCATCCGGCACACTGGTGCGCCCGCGCGATGGTCTGGTGTAAACCCGAGCGCCATCAGTCGTTGTTGCAGCGCGTGATATGCCGTGCGCGTGGTGACGGGCACCACCACGTCGACATCATCCGTCGGGCGCACACGAACCGCCGCGGGATCGGTGACGAGCAGTTCAGCGACCTGCCCGCCGACGAACACGAGTTCCCCGAGGAGCGGGCGAAGCAGGCGCGCCGTGCGCAGGAGCCGGTCTCGGTTTGGGCTGCGCTGCGCGTCGGTCACGCCGAAGTCCCCGACGGTGCAGGTGTCGCGGCAATCCGCTCACGCAGCAGCTGTTTCGCACGCGTACGTTCCCGCACTTGTCCAAGGCGCACAGCATCGACCAGTGCGAGCAATTCGTAGAGCGCCGGATTCCGCGCGGCCGTCGACGCCGCGCCGTCATACAGGGGGACCACACTGGCGCCCCGGGCGCGGCCCTCGAGGCTTGGCCAGACGAGGGACTCGGTCGTACTGAATCCCTCGCCGAGCACGCCGGCCGCATGTGCCGTCGGCACACCACGGGACTCCGCACCAGCCTCCGCAGGGAACGCGTAGGGTACGCCAGAGCCCAAGAACTCGACCAGTGCCGGACCGTGGACCTGCGTCGCGTCCGCCAGCACCAAGCGGGCGCCGCGCAGGCGGCGGACGGCATTGTGCACCTCCCCCTGACTGATCCCGGTCGCTGCGGCGAGCGCGGCGTACGTCAGCCCGGGCGTCAGGGCCAGTTGGAGTGCGACGGCGATGTCCTGCGGCTTGAGGGGCGGCATCGATCAGGCGAGCTAAGGGGCGGTTGGAATCTGTTCATGATTCATGAATATTGAAGAACGTCCACGGGAAGTCAACATCAGCGCTGGCCAGTCGCTCTGGAGCGCGGTCACATGGCCGCGGCGCAACGAGCGGGGCGGCGGCGAACCTCCGAGCGATCATCGTCCGGCCGGACGACCGTCCGCCAACCCGTTTCGAGAGGAATCTCAAAACGGTTATACCGACACATCTCCCAGTCGGTTTGCCCATGGAACGTGAAGTTCGCTCAGGAGTTGGCTGACGATTCGCCCTTCAAGCCGCGGGCGTTCATCGCGGGCAAGGACGCGGCAACGCTGGCGACGGACATTCTGACGCTGGACCAGGAGCAGTTCAGCGCAGCGTTCCGGAAGTCGCCGATGAAGCGGGCGAAGTTGGCGGGCCTCAGGCGGAATGCGGCGGTAGTATCAACGAACTTGGGGCCAGACGACGACCGGCCCTAAATCCGAGATGACGGTCGTGGGTAGCGGTCGGACAGGGAGGCTGTGAGGCGTTGCACGATGTCGCTCATGAGGCCACCACGCTAACGCCCCGCCCCACTCGACCGCCGTACGATCCAGATGTTCGACTCCACCTGCTGCGCGCCGTAATACAAAGTTCGGCCATCCGGCGACGCCACGATGCTCCGAGGCCGGTCGGCCGGATACGGCAGCGAGTCGGCGATCACCCACTGTTGCAGCGACTCGATGTCCTGCATGATCAGCGCGCCACGGCTGTTGAAGTACACCACCTGCCGATAGCCGGGCAGGAACGCGAGCTCGCCGGAGATGGCGGTGGTATCCAGTTGACGCATCGTTCTCGTGGCGAGGTCGTAGAGCACGTGGCCAACCGCACTCGCGGAGCCTTCCATGTTGCCGGACAACCAGCGTCCGTCGCGCGACCAATTGTAGGCGCTGAACACGCGATTACCGACGCTCACGCCCGAAAGCTTCCTCGCGGTTGCGCGTG
>JANNVN010000259.1:0-6074 GCA_031414435.1 Gemmatimonadaceae bacterium | reverse complement strand
GCAGTTGGGCGTGTCTTTCGGCGCCACCCGGCGTTGCAACTCCTCGCGATACCGCTGGTATCGCTGCGGGTTGCGCCTTGGCTGGCAACGAAATCCACCGCCCACCTTTGGCCAAGGAACTTCGGCGACACCACACTAGCGCCTGGCGCTACGGCCGAAACGCGATCGCCGGCGGAAGCATGCCGGCCGGACTCGTGCGGCACGCTCGCACGGCCCCTACACCACCCGCCGCGCCGTCACGAATCGCGCGCTCAATGTGGCGATGTAGCCATCATCGACGTCGCCCAGCCACTCCAGCGCAAAGCCGCCCCGGCCGAGTGCCACATGCGCCAGCCGATCGCCCGCCAGCGCGACGCCGACATGCGTTATCCGCTGGTCGGGCCGGTCGGAAAAGAAGAGCAGGTCGGCTGGCTGCAGCTCACTGCGCGCGACCGGTACGCCGTTGAGCGCCTGCTGATGTGCATCGCGTGGCAGCGGCACGCCGTGAAGCCCGAAGATCGTCTGCACGAAACCGCTGCAATCGGCGCCCCATGGCGTGATGCCACCCCACTGGTACGACGTGCCCTCGAACCACTCCACGGCAGACTGTGCGATCGCATCGGGCGCGGTGGCGAAGTGTCCCTCCATCTCGTTCAAGGGCAGCGTTTCGCCATCGACGATCTCCTCGTCCAGATCGAGCCACGCCCCAAGCGGCAGCGCACGCAGGCCGTGCCGTTCACTGCGCGCAATCACGCCCATTGACACGCGCGGCACGTAGGTAAGCGCGAAGTCCAGTGACGTGGTCGCAATCACCGGCTCTTCATCGACGAGGCGCATGAAATAGCCATCGTGCATCCACCCGGTGTAGTCGTCCATGCCGCGGATGTGATGCCAATGATCATCACGTGACTCGAGCACGTAGACCGGATGACCTGCCAGCCGCTGTGACACCTGTGTCGAGGAGACCCTCGGCTCGGCAAAGAGCGGAGCGATGGCACTTCGCACGAAGGCATGACCGACAATGGAGCCGGTCATGTGTGCGTGGCCGGCAAGATGCAGCGAGTCGTGTCTGTCATTGGGCGGTCTCGTCACCGAAGAGTTTCAGCTTGCTGATGAGCGTCATGCGACTGATGCCGAGACTGCGCGCGGCATGTGTCTTGTTGCCCTTGCACAACGCTACAGCCCGCAGCAGATGCCAGCGCTCAACCGCCGCCAGCGGCGCATCGGCGCCCGGCACCGTCGTGTCGCCCGCGTGAAGTGCGAGGTGCGCGATTCCGATGGCCGGCGCTCCACGACCACGCAGCTGTGCCAGCGCGAGCGTGGCTTCCAGTTCGCGCAGGTTGTCGGGCCAGTCGTGCTGTCTCAGCCGCACCGCGGCCGCCGAGTCCAACACGAGTGGCAGGCCGCCGTCCCCATCCGAGGTCTGGTGGAGTACTGCGATCGCCAGCGCAAGCAGATCGTCCGCCTCCCGCTCCGCGAGTGCTGGCAACAGCATGGGCCACGCGTGCAATCGGTAGTAGAGCGATTCCACAAACAACCCTGCGGTGACACGTCCGACGATGTCTTCCGTCGTGGTCGCCATCAAACGCGCAATGCGCTTGCGGTCGTTGGCACGTTGATCGAGCAGACTCTGGGCAGCCGGCGAGAGTCGATCGACATGCCGGACGAGCACCGTCGAGCCGGCGGGTGCGTCATCGAGCAGGCGTCGCAGCGTCGCATCGGTGGCGCCGCGGGCATCGAGCGTCACGAACGGCAGCGCGGCCAGCGACGATGCACGTTGCATGCGCTCGGCGAGGAAGCGCTTGCCGATCCCACGTGCGCCCACGAGCAGCACCGGGCGCGTCACATCACGCTGCAGTTCGTCGGCACGGGCTGCCAGCGCACGCATCGTGACGCTCGGCCCGACCAGTGGCAGGGGCGTGTCAGGCATCACGCGTCAGTACTCCCACTTGCGCGTGATGTCGAGTCCCCACTGTTGCGGAGTGGGCACGAAGTTGCGGGCGTTCACATTGTTGTTGCACTGCAGCACTTCTGTCCGTGGCTCAACACCGACCGAGGCCGTAATCCACTGGCTGAAACGGTATTCGAGCTTGGCGCCGATCGAGTTCACGAGCGGCTGGTTGGTGCTGATCTGACTGGCACCGAAGAGCTGGCAAAGCCCGACGGTCGCCCGCACGAAGGTCCGACTGCCGAGTTGCACGCCACCGCCAAGCCGGGTGCTCGCCAGGACAGACGAGGCCCCAAACTGCTGCCCACTCACGCCACCCGCGGTCTCGATCTGGAACTGGTCGACACCCAGTGCCCGCGCCACGCGGTCGCCGAAGTAGCTGCCCAGCGTCGGCAACAGCACACTGGCCGTTTGCGATGAATACTGATCCTGCGCCGTGGTCACGGCGAAGCTCGGCCGGCCGGTGAACAGGTAGCTGATGGCATCCGACTCGGAGAGCGCCAGCGTCGGGTCGGCGCTGCCCAGCTTGAGCGTTGGCGCCACCAGCGTGCCACCGATGGTGATGCGTACCGGCACGTCCCGATCCTGCCGCGTGTACTGCCGCACGATGTTCACCGCCTGAATATCGAGCGTCGGATTCAGCTCCGGCTCGCCAAAGAACTTGAGCGTTCCGCGCTCCAGTTCGAATGTCCGCTGCACGGCGCCAAAGCCGAGCTTGAGCACATAGGTCCCGCGCTCGGCCAGCAGTGTACCATCGAGGGCCAGTTGTACGCGGCTGGAGTCCTGGCGCGCCCGCCCCAGCGTCACGCCCACGTCGCCGGCGAGCTTGATATTCGCCTCGGCAGAACGCAGCCAGACGTTGTTGCCCATGAAGAGCCGCACGTCGCGCACTTCAAGATTCTTGAGCAGCGGTGACGGTGCTGCCACGAGCAGCGAACGCCCCTGTGATGTCGTCGTGTCGATCAGGGTGTAGAACTCCGGGTCATCAATCGAGACGAGATTCTTCGCGACGCCGAGTTCGGGAATGGTGATGTCACCCGCTGGAATCGTGACGCTGCCGGTGAGCACCGATCCGCGCTGTGTGCCGCGGATTTTCAGTCCGGCGGCATCGGTCGACACTTGGAGCGTGGCGATCCGCGGGCGATCGAGAATGCGCAGGTTCGTCGCCTGAATCGCGAGGTCGAATGAGGGATCCGAGAACGAAGCGAAGCCGACACGTCCGCTGAGAATCGCCGAACCGCCACGGGAACCGGCGCCACTGACGGTCAGGCGGGGGAGCGTGAGATTGTCGCCGGTGAACCGCAGCTCACCATCCATGCCCACCAGCCGGACGCCGAGAGGCGTGACGAAGCTGGCACCGTTCACCAGTGAGACGGTGCCATCCATGCGGGGCTCACGCACGCTCCCGCGCAGCTGCAGCGCGCCCGAGAGGGTGCCGCTGGCATCGGAGATGGCGGGCGTCGCGGCCTCGAAGAGTGCCAAGGGCGTGTCCCGCAGCGCGAGCGACCCTGACAGCGGTCCATCGCGCTTCAGCGATGGGAAGCCGTTGAGCGTGGCGGTCACGGGTAACGCGAGCTTCGCCAGGAGCAACGTGTTCGTCCGATTCCGCTCGCTGAGTGCGATGTCGGTGCGGAACGTACCCTCCGCGTATGTGCCCCCGACGGTGGCGTCGCCAATCGAGGTCGACCCAACCTTTACGCCGTTTGCGCGCGCAGTCAGCGAGGCAGTCGGAACTTCCCGAGTCCCGGCAACCTGCAGGCTGGCATCGAGAATCCCGGTGAAGGTGCGGTCGCGCCGCGTGAGCCAGGCGATGTCGCGCAGGGGAATCAGCCGAGCGTCCATCATGACGGCGATGCTGTCACGCTGCGGCACGCGTGCGGACACTCGCAGGCGCGCGAGCCCGGTGTCGCCAAGCACCAGCGAATCGAGGCTGGTCACGCCGGCCGTCTGTACGAGGGTACTCGGGTGCCGCAGCGACCATCGCGTATTTGGCCCTGACGCGAACAGCGATTCGATCGTGGCAACCAACGAATCACCGGCACCGCGAAGGCGCGCCGCCAATCCGACCTGGACGCCGCTATCCGCGCGTGCCTCGAGCGAGATCGACCCATCGCGCGACGAAGTGAACGCTCCGGTGGACGTAACGGTATTGAAGCGAACCGCGCCCGCCGTCACACTGTCCGCTGCGAGTACGACCGTGCCACTCGGGACCCCGCGGACCCAGACGCCCGTTGCGGTGAGGTCCGCCATGGTCGCGCTCAACGTACCACGCTGCAGGTCGCGGCCGGATATCGTCGTCCGCACCGAGACCGAATCGAGGTGGCCGGCAACCCGCCCGCGGAACGAGAGGGTACCGCCAAGGGAGTCCGGCGCACCGACGGGGGCCTGGCTGAGCCAGGGCCGCAGTCCACCAAGGGAGTCCGCGGTCACCCGGAACACCAGCGAGTCGGTACGATCCGGGCGCAGCCCGATGCCACCACGCGCGGCGAGCGTGAGCGAGGATGACAGAATGCTGAGCGAGTCGACCAGCGCGACCCCATCGCGAAACTCGAAACGCCCTGTCCCCTCGTCGATGCGCAATTCATCGGCGCGGGATCGACCGAGTGCGAGTGCAACACGACCGTCGAGATTGGCGAGTGAGTCACCACGCACATCGACATCGGCGCGGCCATTGAGCAGCGTGGCGGGGATCGTTGACCGATCGAGTGCGGTGCGCAGGTTCAGGCCGTCAAACGCCGCCTGGCCCTTGAGCGAATAGCCCGCTGGCTCGATATCGACAATGCCGCTCCCGGTCAGGCTTCCGGCGGTGCCGGTCAACTGCCCGGTCACTTCCAACGCCGCAATCGTCCCCTTCACCGTGATCGGACCGCTCATCGTCCCGCGCAGCGGCATCATCGCGTACGAGTTGCCCAACATGGTCAGCGACAGCGGGTCGGCATTCAGCTGCATGTCATACAGCACGTACTTTGGCTCGAGCTTGACGCGCCCACCGCCGGTGAAGTGCGACAGCGGTGCACCGGTTCCATCGTCGTGCCAGACATCCATGCTCCGCACGCGTACGTCGTACCAGAGCGAATCGAGCAGCGCGGTACCACGCACGAAACCGTTCACCCGTGCAAACTCGGAGTTGAGGAACCGGGGTGTCCGCAGGTCGCCGCGCTCCATGTCGAGGAGAAACCCCCGGAATCGCGTGAACGCCGGATAAAGAATGTCCACCTGTCCACGTCCGCGCCCCGCGCTGGTGGCGCCAGCGACGTTGGCGTCGCTGAAGGTGAAACGGATGTCGTCGACATCGAACCGGTGCATTGGACCACCACGCGCCTTCACCGTGCCGGTGATCTGGCCGCGCCACGGATACGGAAACGGAATACCGTTGAATTGCCGCAGGAGCGAGAAGTCGAGGGGATCCGCACGCATCTCGACATCCGTCAGCGTCACCACAGGCCCACCTACGCCCCACGTCATGCGGCCGCGCAGACGCGAATCGTGGCTGCGGGCGTCCATGTTGGTGATCGCGTACTTGAGCACGTTCAAATCTCTCGGATCGTTGCGAATCACCAGATCCATGGATCCTCTGCCCTGCGACGGAAACGTCTCCGTCAGCCAGGCGATGTCCTTCATCGCAACCGTCTCACCTTTGACCGCGATGTCATACCGCACGGGCAGGTCGCTGCCCCAGGTGATCTTGCCGACCGCGTTGCCTTTCGATCCCGGCAGCTGAAAATGCGGAATCTGCAACCAGATGGAATCGCCTTGCCAGCGGAAGTTGCCACGCAGCCGATCGAAGCGGAACGGCGGATCGAACTCCGACATGCCCAGATCCGTCACGCGAAAGAGCCGGCCGGCGGTGTCGGGGTGCGCCATGCGCACATGCGACAGGTTGACATGCCCCTCTTCCCATCGCCAGGTGCGCACCAGTCCGCGCGGGCTGCGACGGATCTGCGCGTTCGTGCGCGCGAGATTGAACGCAATCGAGCTGTCGCGCCGCGCACCCTTGAGCGAGTCGGCCGGATTCCACGGCATCGTGAGCAGGAAGCGACCACGCGTCAACGAGACGGAGTCGAGCACGATGAAATCACCGAAGCTGCCCTTGGGTCGCGGCACCGACGGCCCGTTCCCGCGCGGGAAGACGTGCTTGTAGTTCCAG
>JANNVN010000258.1:0-32702 GCA_031414435.1 Gemmatimonadaceae bacterium | reverse complement strand
CCGAATCCACCGAAGCTCTCCTGACGGCTCTCGATCTCGCCCGCCGCGACCCACCGATACCCTGCTGGCAAGACCCACGTCTTCAGCGAGTCCATCGCCAGCGTCGTCAGGCGGTCAGTGTTGAACCCGGTGCGAACCTGGCTCGTCACTGTCACGCTGCGTTCCGTGTCGTAGTGCTGAATGCGCGGCAAGGCACTCTCGAGCGCGATGGATGCCACTTGTGCGAGCGGCACCTGCGCCCCGGACTGCGATGGAACATAGAGCTGCCCGACGGCGTCCGGCGTGGCGCGCCCACTCCGGGTTAGTCGTGCGGTGACGTCGTATGCTTCGCCATCGCTGTCCTGAATCCGGCCCGCAGGCAGTCCGGCCAGCCCGAGCCGCACAACACGATCGATGTCCACCACTGGCACGCCGAGCAAGCCCGCGCGCGCGCGGTCAACGCCGACACGCACGTTGGTGCGACGCGTACTGAGTGGGTTGCCCACGTCGCGGGTCCCCGGCATCGCGGTCAGCGTCCGTTCGAAGCGGCTGGCCAGGCTGCGCAGTGTGTCCAGATTCGGGCCGATGAACCGAATCGCAATCGGTGCCTCGAGCGGTGGGCCGTTCTCATACTCGCGCACCGCGATTCGTCCATCGGGGTAGTTGTCGAAGATGCTGCGCAGCGTATCGAGCAGCTGCGGCGTGTGTTTCGGGTCGAAGGTCGGGACACGGGCAATGACTTCCGCGAAGTTGGCCTGATCATTCACTGGCGCCACGTTGTAGTACAGGAACGGATTGCCATGGCCAACGTTGCTCAGCACATGCTGCACACTGGGGCGCGCCATCAGCGTGCGTTCGACGAACCGGGTTGCGCTGTCGGTCTGCGCCAGCGTGGCGTCGTCGGGCATCTGCACGGTGACGCGGAACTGCGGAATCCCCGCCTTTGGGAAGAGAGAGAAGCCGATCAGCGGCACCAGGCCAATCGAGCCGACGATGAGCAGGGCCGCAGCGACCAATGTGCTCCTTGGCCGGGTCAGCGCGCGATGCAGCAGCGGCGTGTAGCTGCGCTCGATGGTTCGCTGCAACCACTGCAGCACGCGGTTGCCGTGTTCGTCGCTGGTACGCGGCATGACGACGCTCGCCAGAAACGGGATGATCGCGAGTGACACGACCAGCGACGCGAGAATCGTCGCGATCACCGCCGCAGGCAGTGAGCGGATGTAGTCGCCGGGACCGCCAGGCAGCAGCATCAGCGGCACGAACGCAAAGATCAGCGTGCCAGTGGCGCCGAGGATGGCGGGGGTGATCTGGCGTGTCGCGGCGATGGCGGCGTCCTGCCGCTTCATGCCGGTGCGAAGGAAGCGCGCGATGTTCTCGACCACCACGATCGAATCGTCCACCAGCAGCCCGAGGGCAATCACAAACCCCACGATGGTGAGCTGGTTCAGCGTGAAGCCAAAGTTCTGCAGCAGGACCGTGCCGACGGCCAGCGACAGCGGGATGGAGACCATCACGACGCCGGCCGCGCGGAGACCGAGCGGCAGCAGCGTGATCAGGACGAGCGCAATCGCGATGCCGAAATCCTCGACCAGCCGTCCGAGACGGGTACGCACATTCTCACTCTGGTCGAAGGCCCGCTCCAGCGTGATGCCGGCTGGCAGATCCTGTTCAAAGGCGCGCACCGCGGCCGCCACCCGTGGCTCGACGTCGGTGATGTTCGCACCGTCGCGCATGCTGGCGGCAACGAAGACCGCGCGTTCACCGTTGTGGCGCGCGATGTGTGTGGCGTCGGCATAGCCCCACTGCACCGTGGCGACGTCGCGCAGCTTGACGACGGCGCTCCCCGACGCGCCCACGACGGTGTTGCGGACCTGATCGAGCGATGTATACGAGCCGCTGGTCTTCACGACAAATTGCTTGCGCCCGACGTTCACCGTGCCGCCCGGCACATTGGCACTCTCGCTGCCAAGGGCGCCGAGGATGGCCGGCAGCGGGAGCCGGAGCGCGCTCAGGCGGCCGAGATCGAGCGAGACCTGGACTTCGCGCACCGGTGCGCCGACGCGCTCCACCTTGCGCACTCCCGGCACCGCCGCGATACGATCCTTCAGTGCCCGGCTGCGCGCGTCGAGTGCCGCATACGGCGCCGTCGGTGAGACGAGGGCGTATTGCAGGACGTTCACATTGCCGGTGTTGTTGGTCACTACATCCAGGAGCGCGAGCTCCGGCGGCAATGTCGCGCGCAGCTGGTTCACCTCGCGAAGCACGTCGTCCTTCTTTTCGCGCGGCACGGAGCCAGTGGTGAACTCGATAAAGATCACACCCAGCCCGTCGGTGACCTGCGTGGCGATCTTCTTGATGTCCGACAGTTCCTTGAGTCGCTTCTCGATCGGGTTGACGACCAGTTGTTCGACATCGGCCGGACCCGCGCCGGGATAGACGGCTACGATGCTGAAGCCCGGAAAGTCGATCAGCGGGTCTTCCGCCCGCGGAATGGTCAGGAATGCCTGGACACCCGCGGCAAGGAGCGCGACCAGCAGCACGATGGTGAGCTGCGCGTTGCGAACGAAGTAGTCGATGATCTTCACTGCCCAATCCTCACCTTCGCTGGTGCGTCCGACGCTGCGCGCTGCGTCGGCGTGGTGATCACCCGCACTCGGCTGCCATCGATCAGCCGGGACATGCCGGCGATGACGATCCGTTCAGATCCATCGAGGCCGGACACAACCGGCACGACGGCCGTCTGCAGCGACTCCGCGACGTCGGTCAGCTTGAGCGGCCGTCGTGAAACCGAGTTGCCGTCGGCCCTGAGGACGAACACGGCCGCAGAGTCAGCGTCGGCGTCAACCAGCGCGTCGAGCGGCACGAAGACGCGTGTGCTGGCCGTCGCGGCTTTGTCGCGCGGGAACACCGTGACACGTGCTACCAGCCCGGACGGCAACGTCCCCGCGGCATCGGACAGCGTGACCTCCAGTGCATAGTCGCCGCTGCCGGCACTGGACGCTGCGGCACGCTGCGTCACACGCGCCGCAAAGCGCTTTCCTGGAATCGCATCGAAGGCCACCACGGCCGTGTCGCCGAGCACCACACGCACCGCATCACGATCGGGGAGGCCGATTCGTGCGATCATGCCGCGACCACTCCGGCGCACGTTGACGACCGTGCGGCCGGGTTCGATCACCTGCCCCGGCTCTGCCATGCGCGCCAGTACGATGCCGTCGCCAGGAGCCCGGATGACGGCGTAGTCGGCGTTGAACTGCGCGATCCGCGCCGCATTGTTCGCCACCTCGAGCCCGGTCCGGGCATCCTGCAACTGTTCGAGCGTCGCAACGCTGTCGGCGTACAACCGCGTGACGCGCGCGAGATCGCGTTCGGCCTTCCGCCGCGACTCCTGCGCGGTCGCGACCTGGGCCGCGATCTCCGTCGGGCGCAGCTCCGCGAGGACCTGCCCAGCGCGTACCGATTGACCGGGATCGACCACGATGCGCGAGATGACACCGCCGATCTTGAACGCGAGCGCCACCTCCTCCTTGCCCGCCAGCGTGCCTGGGACGGTGATCGCGAAGCTGGTTGGGGCGCCGTCGCCACTGAGATTGGTGACGCGGACCGGAATGGCCGTGTCGACGATGGCGGCGACTTGCGCGTTCCCTTCCTTTCCGCAGCCGGCGAGCAGCAAGGTGGTTGAGAGTGCGGCCACCGCGATGCCAAGTGGCACGTAGTGAGCGAGACTGCGTGGCGCGGTACGCGCGCTGATGCGATTGTGTGGCATGGCGTTAGTCTCTGGGCGAGAGTGCGGCGGCGCGTTCGAACTCGACGGCGCGTTGATAGAAGTCGTAGGTCGTGATCAGGTGATTGAGCTGCGCCGTAGTGAGCGCCGTGCGCGCGTCAAGCAGTTCGAGCTGTGACGCCAGCCCTTCGCCATAGCGGCGCTGGACCAGTTCGAAGGAGCGCGTTGCAGATACCTGGCGATCGGTTGCCGTCGCGATCGCCGTGCGCGCCACCACTGCGGCATCGTGCGCCACCCGTACCTGCAGGGCGATGCTGCGGGCTGCGTCATCACGACGGGCCTTCAACTGGGCACCATCGATCACGGCTTGCTGCACGCGGGCGCGATCCTGGCCGCCATTGAACAAGTTCCAGCTGAGCACCACGCTGGCGACGGCAAAGTCCCTGTTGCGCCCGACGCGGATCGTGTTGCCCTGAAAGCCGTAGTCCACGGCCAGATTGACGCTCGGCAGGAACGCCGCGCGCGCGATGCGCTGCTGGCCCTGCACGGCGTCGTAGGATCGATCAAGCTGGATGAGTTCTTCGCGCGTCGTCTGTGCGCGAGACTGCGCGACGTCGAGATTCTCCCGCGCCGCGAATCGTGCGTCGAGCCCGAGCAACGTGTCGGCGAACAGCGGCAGGGGAGCATCGAGCTGGCGCCCCGTGAGGTAGTTCAACTGCTGGCGCGCGGCGACGGCCAGCTGGTGTGCGGCATCCCGTTGTTGCACGACCGCACTCTGTTCGGCCCGCGCACGGAGCACATTGTCCGGTGTCACCTTGCCCGCCGACAGCAGACGTTCGCTCACCCGAAGCGCCTCGTCGAGCAACGGAACGGTCTGCGCAAAGAGCTCCGCGGCGCGGCTGGCGCGTGCATACTGGAGATACGAGGTCTGGATGTCGGCGGCGAGTTGGCGTCGCTGGGCATCGCGGTCGGCAACGCTCGCGTCGCGCAGCGATCGCGCAATGCGGAAGCCGTCGATCACGCGCGGCTCGAACAGGGGTTGTGCCAACCGAAGCGTGGCCTCCTGCCGCTGCGGCAGGGTGAGGTTGATGTTGGTCGGGAATGCCTGCTGGCCGAGCAGCTGGTTGAGCGCCGCGTAGGCCGGATTGATGAGCGCGCCGAGGTTCGGATTGGCGCCGAACAAGGCAGACGCACGCGCGTTGGCTGTGACCGATGGCAGGAACCGACCACGCGCCTCGGCAATCGCCGCGTCGTCGCGAGTCACGGCCAGCGTCCGGGCACGCAGGGCAGGGTTGCCGGCAAGCCCTTCGGCGACCAGGGCGTCGAGCGGGGATCCGGCTGGCGTCTGGGCGGTGACGGGGAAGCCGGCGAGGGTCAGGCTGAGCGCGACAAAGGTGCGTCTCATGGGTCGGTCTACGCTGGGGCAGTAAGTGGAGCGAAACCTCTAGTTAGTCGGTAAACTAGAAAGTCGACTCTAGTTGTCAATAGCAGAGTCTTTGCTCTACTTTACTCAGCTGCTGGGCAGTGGGGATCGCGTTAGCTTTCGGTGACAGCGGAGGGCGCTATGAGTGAAGTCGTTGCGGGGGAAGGCTTTAAGACCGGCGAGTTCCGCGCCACGCGGGCGCCGGTTCAGAAGCGGGGGCAGCTGCGTGTCGAGGCCATTCTCGATGCGGCAGAGGCCGTCTTCGGTGACATGGGTGTCGAGGCGGGGACCACAAACGCGATCGCTGAGCGCGCCGGCGCCAGCGTGGGCTCGCTCTATCACTTTTTCCCGAACAAGACCGCGATTCTCGAGGCGCTGACGACGCGGTATGCGGAGTCGATGCAGAACCTGTTGCTGAAGGAGCTGCGCATCGACGAGCCATGGGTGCCGCTCGACGTGTTGTTCACGCAGATGATCCACTCTTTCGCTGCGATGGACGATGTGCATCCCGGCTACATGGCCGTCTGCCGCGCGACGGATTCCGCCAGCGGCGGCAAGAGTCCGGTGTCGCTGCAGATGGAAGAGCGGATGCAGGTCATGGTGCGCATGCTGCTGATGCGTCGCATGCCGGGTATCTCTGATGCCGACGCTGCGCGGCATGCGGCGTTGAGCGTGGTCGTGGTGCACGCCGTACTCGATCATGCGATGTCAGTGTCCGAGCCGATGCGATCCGACATTCGCGCGGCGCTGGTCGACATGATGGTGCGGCACTTCACGCCGCTCGAAGCGCAGTATCCGAGGCCGACGCCGCCCTGATCGCTCCGGTGAATGCACCGCGCCGGCTGTTCGCTCCGCCGCGGACAGAGTCGTGGCGTGGTGAGGGTTCCCTGGGCGCAGGCTTGCGCTCGGAGGCCTCGGCCGTGATTTCGCGTTCCGCGTCGTCCGGCGCCAGAAGTGCGCCGGCTGCGTCGTCACGGCCTCGTCGACAGCGAGAGCGCCTCGTTCACCGCATCCAGCAGCGTGCTGATCGTGAAGGGTTTTGCGACGCATCGAACGCCGCTGGAGGCGACCGCTTCGAGCACGGACGCGTCGTCGGCGTATCCACTCATATAGAGGAGGTCGATGCCCGGCTGACGTTCGCGCACAAGTTGCGCCAGCGTGGAACCCGACATGCCCGGCATGACAACATCCGACAGCAGCAGGTCGAACGGTTCAGCAGCAGCGGCGAGTTGCGCCAGTGCCGCCGGCCCGTCTGCGGCGCTGTGAACCGTATAGCCAGCGTTGGTCAGGATGCGTTCTGCACTGCCGCGCACCGCCGCGTTGTCCTCCGCCAGCAGTATCCGACCCGAACGCCTGACTCGCTTTTCCGCAGCACCGTCGCGACGTGGCGTGTCCTCGATCGGATCATCTGCGGATAGCGGAAGCACAAGCGAGATCGTGGTGCCGACGCCGATTGTGCTGGTGGCGGAGAGCACGCCGCCGCTCTGTTCGACGATGCTGAATGCGATCGCGAGGCCCATACCGGTGCCATGACCGCGTGTCTTCGTACTGAAGAACGGATCGAAGACCCGGGTCAGCGTCACCGGTGAAATGCCAACGCCTTCATCTTCGACCATCAGCTGCGCATAGGTCCCTGGCAACGCCCCGGGGACACGGGTGTCGCCAGCCGCCGCTTCCAGCTGCAGGACGCGGAGCGTCACGGTGCCGCCATCAGGCATCGCATCGCGCGCGTTCGCAATGAGGTTCACGACGACCTGCTCGAGCTGACCGCGATCGGCGACGACGGTCACCGCTGCGTCGGCGTAGCTGACCTCGAGCCTGTGTGCGTCACCGACAAGCCGGACGAGCATTCGCTCGATGCCTTGTACCACGCTGTTGAGGTCAATGGCTGTAAGCTCGACGATCTGCCGCCGGCTGAAGACGAGGATCTGCCGCGTCAGCTCACTGGCCCGGGCCGCAGCGGCGAGCACTTCGTCCAGGTCGGAACGGACGGCCTCGTGCCCATCGAGTGCATCGCGTCCCAATTCAGCATACGCCGTGATCGCCGCCAGATAGTTGTTGAAGTCGTGTGCGATGCCTCCGGCAAAGGAGCCGAGTGCCTGCATCTTCTGCGCGTGCAGCAGCTGGTCCTGCGAGGCGCGCAGCGCCGCGTTCCGCTGCTCCACGGTATCGGCCATCGTGTTGAATGCACGTGCGAGGTCACCGAGTTCGTCCTGCGAACTGACGGTCGATCGCCGACCGGCGTCGCCGTCGGCAATCGCGCGGGCATCGGCGGTCAGCGACTCGATGGGCGTCACCACGCCGAGGGCCGCCCGATAGCCGAAGAAGAGGATGATCATCGTGATCAGCGCTCCGGCCAGGAAGTCGCGCAGAACCTCGTTGCGCACCATGTCGAGTGTGTACTTCGCCGGGATCCCGACGTAGACCATCCACGGTGCGCTCCGCATCCCCTTGTATCCGGTCAGACGATCGGTGCCATCGGCAGATCGGCCGCGGCCCACCCCTTCTCCGCGACTGAAGTTCTTCTTGGTCCCGGCGTCGCTTGCGAAGCTTCGTGTGCGCCAGTTCTCGAAGTCTGCCGTGCGATAGACCACGGTTGCGCTGCTGTCGAGGATCGTCAGCACCGTGCCCGCTGGCAGGGCCCGTATGCTGCGGACCACGTCGAGGGAGTCCGCTTCAATCGAGGCGCCGACGATCGCCGCAATTCTGCCGCTCAGGCTGTCGAAGAGCGGCAGCGCGAAGGTCAAGACCCGCGGCTGGCCGGGCAGCGTCCGTGACGCAACGATTTCACCGATGACGAACTGCCCTTCCGAGAGCGCCCGGCGGAAATAGCCGCGGTCGGCAATTGAAAACGCCTCCCGCCCGCCCAGCGGATAGCGAGCGGCACCAAGTGCGTGCCCGGTAGTGTCCGCAATCCAGAGGTTGGCGTAGCGAACGGGTGCGGCAGCATAGACGCGCCGCAGGACCGCATCGTTCTGTTCCGGTTTCGAGTTCGGATCGTGCAACTCGCCGAGGGTCACGAGGAGCAGACGCGTTTCAGCAACAACGGCGTCGAGGCCTCGGGCACTGGCGACCGCTTGCTGCAGTGCACCGGAGAGCTGGATCGCCTCTTGGGCGCCGCGCAGCTGCCAGGCGCGAAACCCTGCCAGTGCCACCAGACACGCGGCGACGACGATCGCGGGCGCGAGGAGCCTCGTGCGCAGCCGACGGCGCGTCTCCGGCGCTGACCGGTCGGGCGACATCACGCCGTGGAGTCGAGGAACCGCATGGGTCGCATCGCCGGGGTGAGATGTGATGTCACGCGAGTTCTGCCGCGCGCCGCCGAAGAGAAACAACGGTACAACACTGCGGTCCCGCGCCAGCGTCCACGATGATGGTGCTCACGTGGCCAACTCGTACCCTAATCGCTCGGTCCCCCGTTCGCAGCGTGACGCGCCACGGGGCCTCGCCGCTTTGCGCGCGGCGTCGAGGCCGCAATCGGCGGACCCGGCTGTCGCCTCTGTGGCACGGGAGAGTGTCCTCAGATTCGGACGGCACCCGCAAACGGTCCCCGGCGCGATATCGCTGGAAGATCACGCAAGTGCTTTGAGCGGAATGAGTTGTGCGCCTTCGGCGCGAAGCAGTGTGCGCGGATCGCTCGCGGCACCGTCCATGCCTTCAGTGAGGGTGACCAGGCAACTCCACTCCACGCCGGTCGCTGTGATGTCGTCGACGCGTCGCCATCACCACGCACTCCTTCGCGTCGTTGTGAGGATACGTCCATGCGCAGCCTTCGTACGACATTCGCCGCGACCCTCGGGTGCGCTGCAGCACTGACTGCGGCACCGTCGATCGCGCGTGCCGACGGCCTGACGTTGTTCACCTGGAGTGGCACGGTGGACCGCGAGGCGATCATCGTGATGCGCGGTGCCTTTCTCGAAACGCGCGGTGACGGCTTCGATGTTTTTCGCGACGCGCGGTTTCGCATCAATGAGCCGCTGCCCCGCGTGAACGGGAGTGTCAGCATCGCCCGGGCCGACGGTCGCGGTGACATCGAAGTCATCGAACAGCCGTCGCTGTTCAACGGCTACACTGCCCGGGTTCGTGTACGGGATCAGCAGCGCGGCGCAGATCGGTATCGCCTGGTCGTGAGCTGGGAGAGTGCGCGCGGCTTCGATCGCGGTGATCGGCGTGACGACGATTGGCGCCGTGACGATCGCCGTGACGATCGCCGTGACCGTCGCGACGACAGGCGCGACGATAAGCGCGACGACAAGCGCGATGGTGGATGGTATGGTCGCAGCGATGACTTTGGCGGCCGTCGCGATGCTGGCGCCCTGCGCTTCAGCGCTGCGGTTGATGCTGTGGTCGAAGTGCGCATCCGCGGTCGCCGCGTGGACTACGTGACGCGGAGTGGCCAGGAAGTGCGGAATGTCCGGTTCGATGTGCGCGGCGCCGGACTGCCGGCCTACGCAGTGCCGCTCGATGTGCGTCGATTTGCGGGACGCGGAAACGTGTATATCGCGCAGTATCCGCGCGAGTGGAACAACTGGACCGCGGTGATCCGGATCGATGATTCGCGCGGTGGGGAAGACGGGTACGACTTCGACTTACGTTGGTAGCAGTCTGGTGAGGATCGCGGGGCGACGGAGCGAAGGATGATGCTCCGTCGCCCCGCGTCGTTCCGCTCACTGCCAGAGCTGGACCCGCTCCGCCACCCGGCCCCGATCGATGAGTTCTGCCAGCTCGTCGCCAAGTGCAGTACTCGCGGAGCGCACGCGCTCCCAGACCCGGATGCGTTCGCGTTCTGTCATGGCGCCGAAATCACGTCGATCGGGAATACGTCCGTTCGGCAGCGATGCGACGAAGGCGTCGCTCGGCGAGAGCAGCAGCGCCCGCCGAAAGTTCGCCGGTCGCGCACGCCGCCAGGGCAGGGACTTGTCGAACCACCCAGGCACCACATGCCCGTAGAAGTGCGGGTACAGGATCAGCCCTGTGCCGCTGCCGAAGTCGAGATCGAGATGGTAGTCGGTGACGCCGCCGTCCCAGTGCACACCACCCGGTGCGCTTGCAATCGTGACGCCGTTGATGACCATCGGAATGGACCCGGATGCGCGGAGTGCATCGCGCAGGTTTTCCGCCGTCAGCGCGACGTGCGTCGTGGGAATGTCTCTCACCGCAACCAGCGGCGATTCGGCGCCGGCATTGCTGAACACCACGCGGCGAAACTGCCAGCCGAGTGAGCGACGATGCATCAGGTTGAGCGTGGCGGCGGCAGCGAGCGCGGTTGCGATCCGTCGCCGCGCCAGGCTGTTCGCGAGACCACGCGCCTGCGACGTGATCACGTGCAGGCGCGCCCAGGGATGCGAGAGAATTTCGGCTTCACCGTGGGGTCCGAGGAGCGACGCGAGCACCTCGTTCAACACCTGGGTGACTTCAGCCGTCGTCGGGCGTGGTGTATAGCGCTGCTCGTGGATATAGGCGTGATGCCCCCGCTCGAGGGCGGCCAGCGGGTCGCGTTGCGCCAGGCATGCCATGCGCCAGCTTCCGATCGACGACCCGATGAGGTGGAGCGGCCGGGTGCGTGGCTGCGCGAAGAACGTCCCGAACAGATAGCGGTCCAGGCCCGCGATCGCGAGCCACTTGGGTCCACCGGAGGCGCCCGGGAGGATGTCTACGTCGTCGGCCCGCAGCCCGCGCTCCCGGAGCAGATGGACCGCATCGGGCCCGGCCCGGAGACTGAGAGCGTGCATGTGTGCCGGGTGCAGGGGACGCGCCGTGGCGTCTGGGAACGAGTGTCGGGGAGCACCCGCAAGATACTGCATCTGATGTGCGTAGAGTCGCCGCTGCTGGCGCCGTGGTGTGCCGCGTGACAGCCTTGTCACATCGCTCGCGCTCCGCCCTGCTGCCTCCCCAGTAGCGTGACGGGACGCCCATCTGGAGATCCGCCGATGTCCAAAGCACGTCTTTCCCCGAGCACGCGCGTGTGTGTCGCGCTGCTCTCGCTGATCCCGAGGCTGCTCTGTGGCCAGGGGGCACGAAGCACGTCGAGCTCCACTGCTGCTCCGCTCGACTCATCGGCACTGCTGAATCTCAAGTGGCGCCACGTCGGCCCGGAGGGCAATCGCGTCACGTCTGTTTCCGGCGTCGTTGGTGATCGCACCACGTATTATGCCGGCGCGGCATCGGGTGGCCTCTGGAAGACAAGCGATGCCGGCACGACGTGGAAGCCGGTGTTCGAGGATCAACCGGTCTCCTCGATCGGTTCGCTGGCGGTGTCGGCTTCCGATCCGAACGTGGTCTGGGCGGGCACCGGCGAGCCGTTCATTCGATCGAACATCTCGGTTGGCTGGGGTGTGTTCCGCTCCACTGACGCCGGCAAGACCTTCACGAAGATGGGACTCGAGAACACCGGCAGGATCTCACGCATCGTCGTCCATCCCACGAATCCCGATGTGGTGTTCGTCGCCTCGCTCGGCCACGCCTACGGGCCGCAGCCCGAACGTGGCATCTACCGCACGATGGACGGTGGCAAGACGTGGGAGCGGGTGCTGTTCGTGAATGACAGCACCGGCGCGTCGGATCTGGTGATGGATCCCAACAATCCGCGGATTCTGTTTGCGGGCATGTGGCAACTGCAGATCAACACCTGGGGACGTGTCTCCGGCGGTGCAGGCAGCGGAATCTGGACCTCGCGTGATGGCGGCACCACCTGGAAGCGTATCACCGGCAACGGATTGCCGGCGACGCAGATCGGCAAGATCGGATTGGCGATGTCGAAGGCGAATTCCAATCGTGTGTATGGGCTGATCGAAGCCGGTGACGGTGTGCCGGCGACGAACATCAAGGCGACGACTCGCGGACGATTGTGGCGCTCCGACGACGGCGGTGGGTCCTGGCAGGTGGTGAGTTATGACCAGCAGGTCGCAGGACGCACGCACTACTACAATCGGATGGCCGCCATGCCGGACAACCCGGACGAGGCGTACTTCCTGACGGCGAACTGGGCGCAGACGCTGGACGGCGGCAAGACGATTCTCGATCCGCCGACCGCGAAGATTCCAGGCGGCGATCACCACGACATCTGGATCGACCCGACGAACGGGCATCGGATGATCGTCAGTCATGATGGGGGCGTGTCGATCACCGAGAATCGTGGACAGTCGTGGCGCCGGATTCAGCTGCCGATTGCGCAGATGTATCACGTCGCGACCGACAATCGCATTCCGTATCGCCTGTATGGCAACCGGCAGGATGGCCCGTCGACCAGCGGCCCGTCGAATAACCGGCTGGGTGAGTTCGGCATTCCGCGCGGCGCGTGGTCGTCGGTCGGAGGTGGTGAGTCTGGATGGGCACAGCCTGATCCAGTGGACACGAATCTCGTCTGGTCGAGCGCCTCGGGGTTCGGGTCGGTCGGCGGCATTGTCACCCGATACGACACGCGCACCAACCAGTCGACGTCGGTCGAGGTCTGGCCACAGTCCACCATCGGGCATGCAGCCGATGACGTGAAGTATCGCTTCGTCTGGACCTTCCCGGTGCATCTGTCACCGCACGACCACAACAGGGTGTATGTCGGGTCGCAGCATGTTCATGTCACGACAAATGGTGGGCGCAGCTGGAGCGTGATCTCGCCGGATCTGTCGCGCAACGATCGCTCGCGCATGATCAGCAATGGCGGACTGACACCGGACAACATCGGCGTCGAGTATTCGGGTGTGGTGTTCGCGATTGCCGAATCACCGAAGAAGGCCGGACTGATCTGGGCCGGCACGAACGACGCGAAGTTGCACATCACCCGGGACGGCGGCACGACCTGGACGGACCTGACGAACAACCTGCCAGGCATGCCGTTCTGGGGGACGATTTCGAACATCGAGGCCAGTCGTTTCGACGAAGCGACCGCGTACCTGTCGGTCGATGCGCATCAGGCCAACAATCGCGACCCGTTCATCTACAAGACGACGGACTACGGTCGCACCTGGCGGCTGCTGGTGAACGGCATTCCGAAGTCGCCACTCTCGTATGTGCACGTGATCCGTGAAGACCCGGTGCGACGGGGGCTGCTCTACGCCGGCACCGAGAACGGCGTGTACGTCTCATTCACCGATGGCGAGCGCTGGCAGCCGTTGCAGGGCAACCTGCCGCATGCGCCCGTCTACTGGATCACCGTGCAGGAGCAGTACAGCGATCTGGTGATCGCGACGTACGGCCGCGGATTCTGGATTCTCGATGACATCTCGCCGCTGCGCTCCGTGTCACCCGAAATCGTCGCAAAGCCGCTGCATTTCTTCGAACCACGGGCGGTGTACCGGTTGCGCGCGGCGGAGGCGCCGTTCGCAGACTACGACGACTTCGTGCAGGGCACCAACCCTCCGTACGGTGCATCGATGCACTTCTGGCTCAAGGCCGAAGCCAAGGACAGCGTCACGGTGACGATGGCCAACGCGGCCGGGAAAGTCGTCCGGACACAGAAGGTGGCGGGGAAGGCGGGAATGAATCGTGTCTGGTGGGACCTGCTCACCGACAAGACCCGCGAACCGCTGCTGCGTACGACGAACCCGTACTCGCCTGACGTGCGATACCCGGCCGAAGGGAAGGCGTCGCCGACATTTGGTCGTTTCGACGCGCTGGTTCCACCCGGGACGTACTCGGTGACGGTCGCCGCGGCGGGCCAGCGGCAGTCGCAACAGCTGGTCGTGCGCCGCGATCCCGCCTCGGGGGCGGCTGATGCGGAGATCACGGTGCAGACTGCCATGCTGGCCGAGCTCGCATCCGAAGTGAACGCAACGGTCGACATGATCAACTCGATCGAGTCGGTGCGTGCGCAGCTCGCGACGGTGAAGGCGACTCTGAACGCTGATTCGGCGATGGCCGATTTGCGCGCCCAGTCTGATTCATTGGAGAAGCGCCTGCTCGCGGTGGAAGGCCAGCTGATGGATCTTCACGCCACTGGTCGCGGTCAGGACCTGATTCGGACGCCATCGCAGATTGGGGAACAGTTGTTGTACCTCGGTGGCAGCGTTGGCGGTTCGGACTATGCGCCAACCGACGCGCACCGTCAGGTGCAGGCCGTGCTGAAGGAGGCGTTGCAGAAAGTTCGCGGACAGTATGACGCCGTGATGGGAGCCGAGCTGGCGGCCTTCAAGGCGCTGCTGCGGAGCCGCAGTGTGCAGGCGCCGATCATTTTTTGATTGGCGCTTCGGGCCACTGGCGGTCATCGGTTCCGGACGTGATCGTTGTCCCCATGAGCGATCACGTCCAGACCGAGCGCAGCGGAGCCATCGTCACCATCCGCATGGCGCGCCCCGACAAGAAGAATGCCCTCACGGTCGAGATGTACCGTGGGATGACCGCGGCCCTCAGTGATGCGAGGCATGACCCTGGGGTCCGGGCGATCATGATCACGGGGGCGGGTGGTGCGTTCACCAGCGGCAATGATCTGCGTGACTTTGCCGCCACACCGCCGGTCGACGATGACAGCGCGGTGTTCCAGTTCCTCCGCGAGATCTCGACCTGCCCGAAGCCGATCGTGGCCGCCGTCACCGGTGTCGCAGTCGGCATTGGGACCACGATGCTGCTGCATTGTGATCTCGTCGTCGCTGACCCGGCGGCGCGTTTTTCCCTGCCGTTCATCAATCTCGGCTTGGTGCCGGAGGCGGCGTCGAGCCTCATCCTGCCACGGATGCTGGGACATGTCCGTGCGAGTGAGCTCCTGCTGCTCGGCGACGTGTTCGATGCGGCGACTGCGGAACAGTATGGGATCATCAACAAGCGCAGCGCGGCAGGGGCCGCTGAGGCCGAGGCGCTCGCCTGGTGCGACGTGCTGGCCGCCAAGGCGCCCATGGCGCTTCGGCTGACCAAGCAGCTGCTCAAGAGCGAGTCGCGCGGCATTCACGCGCGCATGAAGGAGGAGGCGAGCGATTTCGTCGCGCAGCTCCATGGCGCCGAGTTTCGCGAGGCGTTGATGGCCTTCATGGAAAAGCGTACGCCCAGCTTCGGGTAGCGAGCTGGGCGTTTACGGTGGCGCGGTCTGTGCGCTGAGCTCGGTACGGTCGGCTCCGGTCGACCCTGCTCACTCGATAGCTTCCCGTCCCTATGCCGCCGTCCCTCGCTTTGCACGCTCGCTTCGTCGTCGCGACGCTACCCGTCTCCCGTCCGTGTGGTGCGTCTCGCATTGGTGACATTTCGCCGCCGGAACCACGTTGCATGGTGCCGAGGCGCGTTTGCGTCAGCGCGTGTGCCGCGAGACGTCCGCTGGCGTGAACGATCACTACGCGGAGATCGGAGGCAACGATCGTCGGGCGGAGGGCGCGGCGCCCAAGGCGGCGATGCTGCACCGCGCCGCGCTGGCGGGCGTCACGATTCCGGAGGGGATCGTGGTGCCCGAGAGCTCCTTCGAGGCGTGGTGTGCCGCGGGCTACCCGCTGCCGGCGGGGCTGCAGGGGGTGCTCGTCGCCATCCGCTCGGCGTTCTCGACGGAGGACGCGCCACACGAGAGCCACGCGGGTCAATTTGCGAGTGTCCTTCGCGTTCCTTCAGATGACCGGGTTGCCCTGGCCGCGGCTGTGTCACGGGTCCGTTCGTCGGGTGAGCGGGCGGCGGGGCACCGCGACCTGATCGTGATGCGCTTTGTTGACGCACGACACGCGGGCGTCGCATTCACGGAGCGGGAGCATGAGGATGATCTCGTCAACATGGTCGACGGGACCTCCGAGGAACTGCTCACCGGCAAGGTGAGTGGGCAGACGCTCGAGATTCCCAGGGTGCGTCGTGGTGAGCCCAGCGACGTGTTGCTTCCGCCATGGGCGCAGCGGCTGCAGCGCGTGCTGCAACTCGTGCGCGAACTCGCCAGCGTGAATCGCTGGGGGAGCGGCGACTGGGACCTGGAATGGGCGGATGACGGAACCACCTGCTGGGTCGTACAGCTTCGGCCCGTCACGCGTGCCACCGTGCGCAACGAGTGGTTCACGCTGGGGAATCACCGTGAACTGCTGCCTCCGCTGCCGAGTCGCTTCATGGCGACGCTGATTGCGTCGTGCGCCGGTGGTCTGTTCTCGTGGTATCGGCGGGCAGACCGCGCGCTGCCGGCCACCCGGCCGTTCATCGAGGTGTTCGAGGGGCGACCGGTGATCAACCTGTCGCTGCTCACCGACATGCTGCGCACGTGGGGCTTGCCGACGCGCCTGGTGACGGATGCGATCGGCGGGCGCGATGTGCGTCCTGTCGGATGGCGCTTTCGCCGCGTCCTGACAGCGCTTCCAGCGTTGAGTCGGATGCTCTGGGCACAGCTGACCGCGGTGAGCAGCACGCGGCGTGCGCGACTGACGATCCTGTCACGGGATCTGCTCGACGCCGAAGGAGAGGTCACGCCGCTCGTGCAGGCTGCGCAGCGTCGCTATGTGTTGCTCGTCCAGTCCATGTTCGCGCTGACCGCTGCCATGGCGACTCCGCTGGCGCTGCTCCGTCGGACCGGGACTCTCGCCGCACATCTCTCGCGCCAGCGGACGCCCGGCAGTGACGTGATCGAGGCGCTGCGTCGCGATGTGGTGCCCGCCGTGCGACCGCATCCCGATGATGTCGCGCGCATCGCGGTGGGCGAACCGCCCGCCAGCGAAGCCGGTGTATTCGAATGGAGCCAATGGCTGGAACGACATGGCCACCGTGGTCCCTACGAGAGTGACCTGGCGCAAGCGCGCTGGCGCGAACAGCCGGCTGCCGTACTCGCACTGCTGCGCCATGAACTCGCGTATCCGATTGCGCCGCGCGGTACGCCATTCCGGAGTGCCGGGGAGTGGCTGACGCTTCCCCTGTGGTGGATGGTGCAGCGCCCGTTGCGCGCGCGCGAAGCGTTGCGCGACGATGCAATGGTTGCCTTTGCGATGATCCGGGAGTTGATGCATCACGCGGCGGATCTTGCGGTGCAGCGCGGTGCGTTGCGTCGGCGCGACGACATCTGGCTGCTGTCGGTGGACGAGGCGGCGGCGCTCGACACCGGTGCGACCTACGATGCGGCATTCATCGAGGCGCGGGACCTCGAGCGTCGTACAGAGGCTGCCGTGACGATCCCCGGCGTGTTTCGCCGGTACGACCGACTGCGCCGGGATCTGCGCAAGTCGCCGACGCCGACGCGCGAAGGGTGGCAGGGCATTGGCCTGGCGCCCGGTCGGGTGAGCGGCCGGGCGTGGTGCGCAGAAGGCCCCACTGCCTCGCCGCCGCTCGGCTGGACGCCTGCCGAGACGATTCTGGTCGTGCCGGCCGTCGATGCTGAATGGGCCCTGCTCTTTCGTCGCGTGACCGGCGTCGTGGTCGAGACAGGGGGTGAACTGTCGCACGCGTCGATCATTTTGCGCGAGCTTGGCGTCCCCTCGGTGACCAATGTCCGTGGAATCCTCCGCGACGTACGCACGGGTGATCCGCTGGCACTGGATACCGCGCGCGGTCAGGTGAACCGGGCCGTGTAGTGGTAGCGCCGTGCCAGCCGGGAGCCTTGCGCCCGTGGTGCACCGGATCAACGTTGCGTTGTTGTCCGCCGTTGCCTGCGCAGTACTCGCGTGCTCTCCCCACGGTCGCCCTCTACCGAACCCGCGTATGCACTCGCTGCGTCCGTTACTCCTCCTTGCGCTTCCAGCACTTGCCGCGACCTCGGCCGGCCTGCCGGAGCGCTGGCTGTCCAACCCGGCGAACGTGATATCGGTCGCCCCCGATTCGACGCTGCTGGCCAGCTATCGCTGGCGCAACATCGGTCCGGATCGCGGTGGCCGCTCGATCGCCTCGAGTGGCGTGAAGGGACGCCCGAACGAGGCGTATTTTGGTGCCACCGGCGGCGGCCTCTGGAAGACGACTGACGGCGGCGACAACTGGGTGCCGGTCACCGACGGGCAGGTGAAGAGCGCCTCGGTCGGTGCGGTGGCGGTGAGCGAGACGAATCCCGATCTGGTGTTCATCGGAATGGGCGAGACGGCCATTCGCGGCAACATCATGCCGGGTGACGGCGTCTACCGCAGCAGTGATGCCGGGAAGTCGTGGAAACATGTCGGCTTTTCCGAGTCGCACGGCATCTCGAAGATCCGGATTCATCCGACCAATCCCGACATCGTGTTCGTGGCGTCATTCGGCAAGTACAGTGTGCCGAGCGCTGAGCGAGGGGTCTTCAAGAGCACGGACGGTGGCAACACGTGGCGGAAGGTGCTGTTCCGTGATGACCGCACCGGTGCGATCGACATCGCCTTCGATCGCGCGAACCCCAGGGTGCTCTACGCGGCGCTGTGGGAGGCGTATCGCAAGGAATACCAGATGTCCAGCGGCGGGCCCGGCAGCGGATTGTTCAAGAGCACCGACGGTGGCGAAACCTGGACGGAGATCACGCGCAATCCGGGCCTGCCGGCGGGGCTGATCGGTCGCATTGGCGTGGCGACGACGGCCGCAAATTCCAACCGCGTCTATGCGCTGGTCGAAAATGACAGCGGCGGGCTGTTCAAGAGCGACGATGCCGGCGCAACCTGGACGGCGATGAACTATGCGCGCAGCATTCGCCAGCGCGCCTTCTACTACACGCACCTCTTCGCCGACCACAAGAACGCGGATGTGGTGTATGCGCAGAATACATCGATGTTCCGGAGCACCGACGCGGGCAAGACGCTGACGGCGACCGACAACGGAACGCACGGTGACTTCCATGATCTCTGGATCGATCCCGACGATCCGACGCATCTCGTGGTGGCCAACGACGGCGGCGGCTCGGTGTCGAAGAACACCGGGGGCAAGTGGACCGATCAGGAGTTTCCGACGTCGCAGTGGTATCACGCCATCACGACGACACACATTCCGTTTCATGTCTGCGGATCACAGCAGGACAACAGCACACTCTGCATTCCGTACAACTGGAACCTGGGCGCCTTCACGGCCGCCAACGCAGCGCGTGCCGCCGGCACCGACACTGGGGCACTTCGTCGTCGCGACTCCGACCTGACGGCTGGTGGCATGGCCGTGAGCTACATGGCCGGCGGGGGCGAGCCCGGCTACATCGCGCCTGATCCGCGGAACCCGGACCTGTTCTATTCCGGCACCAACAACGGCGCGTATCTCGACAAGTTCGATCGCCGCACGGGGCAGGCTCGTGAAGTGAACCCATACCCGTGGTTCTACTCCGGCGAGCCGTCGAGGGAAATTCGCGAGCGCTGGCAGTGGACGTATCCGATCATCTTCTCGCCGATCGACAAGAAGTCACTCTATGTCTCGTCACAGCGTCTCTGGCGCACGATGGATGGCGGCAAGACCTGGGCGGCATTGAGTGGCGACCTGACGCGGCATGATCCGATCACGCAGGAGAAGTCCGGCGGACCGATCACCGGCGACATGAACGGACCGGAAGTGTACGGGACGATTTTCTCCGTCGCACCGGGCAAGCGCGACATCAACGTGATCTGGACGGGCTCGGACGACGGGCTGGTTCACGTGACTCGCGACGGCGGCAAGACGTGGAAGAACATCACGCCGCCTGACATGCCGGATTTTGGCCGTGTCAGTCAGATCGACGCGTCGAACTTCGCCGCAGGCACGGCGTACATGTCGGTGCGCAAGCCACTGCTCAATGATTTCTCGCCGTACATCTGGAAGACGACCGACTACGGCGCCACCTGGACGAAGATCGTCTCTGGCATTCGTGCCGACGCCTACGTCCACGCGGTACGAGAAGACCCCACGCGCAAGGGGCTGCTGTACGCTGGCACGCAACATGGTGTCTACCTGTCGTACGACGATGGTGCATCGTGGCATTCGCTGCTGCTGAACATGCCGGATGTGCCGGTGTCGGATGTCATTGTCGAAGCGAATGAGCTGGTGATCGCCACGCATGGTCGCAGCTTCTGGGTGCTCGACAACATCACCCCGCTCCGACAGGCCACGCCGCAGGTTCTTGCCTCGGACGTCCATGTCTTCACGCCGCCGGCGGGGTATCGCTCGGGGGCCGGCGTCACGATCAGCTACGTGCTGAAGAGCCCCACGACGCGCGCAACGCTCGAGATTCTCGACTCGGCAGGAACGGTGCTGCGCACCATGGAAGCCGATACGGCGCCAGCGACGGCGACGCCGCGGGCCGGTCGTCGGCGCGGCGGCGATGCGACGATTCCCGCCAAGGCCGGTGTCAACCGATTCGTCTGGGATCTGCGCTCGCAGGGTGTCGTGACGTTCCCCGGAATGATTTTGTGGGGCGCGGGCACTGCCGGTCCGGCCGTTCCGCCGGGACGCTACACGGCGCGCCTGACCGCCGACAATCGCGTGGCATCCGCACCACTCGTCGTGAAGCGGAATCCGTGGATCACCGACGTGACCGATGCCGATCTCGCCGCGCAGTATCAGTTTGGCCGACGGGTTCGCGACAAGGCCACCGAAGCGAATCGTGCGGTGATTGCGGTGCGCAACATGAAGGCGCAGCTGGCCGACCGTCAGAAGAAGGCGGCGACCGACGCGGCCCTGAAGGCGGCTGGCAGCACGTTGGTCGCCAATGCATCAGTGGTGGAGGACAGCGTCTACCAGGTGCGCAACCAGAGCGGTCAGGATCCGCTGAACTTCCCGATTCGCGTCAACAACCGCCTTGCGACGTTGCTCTCGATGGCCGAGCGCGGTGATGGGCGTCCGACGACGAACATGCCGGAGATCTTTGGGATTCTGTCTACGCAGCTTGGTCGATACACCACCCGGCTGTCGCAGATCTGGGCGACGGACCTGGTGAACGTCAACAAGGAGCTGGTGCGACTGCGCCTGGCTCCCATCGATCCGAATTGTGCGAAGGCGGAGGGATGCACGGCCACGCCATGACGATCGTGATGACGATCGTGATGACGATCGCCGTGACGATCGCGAGAGAAGCCGCGATGCCGCGGGCGGACGCATGAGTGCGACCGCGGCACCGCTTTGGCAGGCGAGCGATTCGGCGCTCTGGCAGTCTGCGCTGGACCAGTATCCCGATGTCATTCGTCGGCAGGGTGTGTCGCAGCTGCCAGGCCTCGATGACTGGTACCGCGACGAGCTCCCCGCCGTGCTGGCGTCGCGCCGACTGGTGTACATCACGCTGCCGGAACTGGTGCGCATCACGGAATGGAAGATGCACCGTGGTGTGTGGCGTGCTCCGAATCTGGTGCGTGTGAAGAACAATCCACCCGACGACGTGGTGGAGACGACCGTCCGCGGATTGTCGCGGTGCCCGCATCCGACGCAGCCGATCGGTGAGATTGCGAAGCTCGATGGTGTCGGTCCGGCAACGGCGTCGGCGGTAGTCGCGCTGCTGCTGCCGACGGTGTATCCGTTCTTTGACGAGCTGGTGGCGGCGCAGGTGCCGGAACTCGGGGCGGTGAAGTGGACACTCGGGTACTACGCGAAGTATGCCGAGCTCCTGCGCCAGCGTGCGGCGTCGCTTGGCGCAGAGTGGACGCCGGTTATGGTGGAGCGGGCGCTCTGGGCCGCGGTGGGGGGGAAGGCGGGCGACGTCGCACGGTAGGGCGGGCGTTGCATCGTGCATGCCACGCCTCGTGGACAGCTTCCGCGTCAGGAACACCGGGACGACCGCCCGCTGGCAGATGTTGCGTTCCCGGGCGCGGATACTCTGACTTCGCCTGTCGCCCGGGCGATCAGCGACGAATTGTCAATGGTTCTGCACTTCGCACGAGGGGCGTGCCTTGCGCATCTCGTCGGTATCCGCGGCCACATCCGTGCGCGGTGGCATTGCAAGGCTTGCCGCTGCAACGGAATGATGACGGTGCTCGATCCCGCGCGTGGTATGGTGGTGGTCACTGTCCGCTTGCTCACGACAGCCAACGCCATTACCGTAATACGTATTACTCACCTTACGTATTGCGGGGGAAACGCATGCCCGTGTCCACACTGACATCCAAGTACCAGGCCACCATCCCGCGCGCGGTACGTGAGGCGCTCGCGCTGGGCGCAGGTGACCGCATCGAGTTCACGATCGAGCGCGATGGGGTGCGCGTGCGACGCGCCCTGCCGGTTGATGCCGAGTTGAAGGCGCTCGAGGCGACACTGGCCGCGGAATGGGATTCGGCGAGCGACGACGAGGCCTATGCCGGACTATAGCTCCGGGGACGTCGTAATCGTGCCGTTCCCCTTCTCGGATCGAGACGCGTCGAAGCGTCGACCAGCGCTCGTGTGCTCGGCGGCGGCGTTCAACGCCAGCTCGCGGCATCTCGTCCTGGCGATGATCACCACTGCCTCGCATCGGACCTGGCCCGGTGACGTGGCGCTGCGCGACTTGGCGCCGACGGGACTCCCGGTGGCGTCGATCGTGCGGTGGAAGCTGTTCACACTCGATGCATCCCTGGTGCTGCGCCGCGGTGGCGCGCTCTCGGTGCGCGATCGCACGACGTGCCGAAAGCGGCAGCCGATCGCGCTGTAGTCTGGCGGATTCAATGCCCAGGTCGCCGAACCCGCCCCGCGCCGGCGAGCAGGCTGAAACGCGCCGCAGCCGGCGGCTGGATCGCAGCGCCGCGGAGTTGCACGGCGGATTCGGTGACAGTGCACTCATTGCACACTTTCGACTATTCCGGTGACACTGTCCGAGGCCCGTCGCTGGCCCGCGGAGCCGCAACAGGGCGGGGTCGAAGTGGTCGAGGCCGGCCAATGTGCTGCTTGAGCCGCGTCAGGAAATCCGATTCCATCGCCGGCCGACGGAACGTTTCGCCAGCCCGCAGCCGCTCGATCATCCGGAGTCGGCGGTGGGGGGGGCTGCGGGGACGGCGGGGACGGCCTTGAGGTGACCGATCACGCGTCCCGTCGCGGCAGTGGTGTGGCCGCCGGTGGCGTGTTCTGGCTTGCACGAGAGTACGCGCTGCGATCACCCATCAGGAAACGTTGTGCGGCGGGAGCAGTCAGACGTGCCGTCACCGCGCGAGATCGGTTACTGCAATGGCAAGCAAACGGGCCTTGGCTGCATCCGCCGAGTTCACGGCCTCAGTGCTGAGTTGTGCACCAAGCAACCCCAGCGAGTTGGTGCGCGCATTGCCCTTGGCACCTTCGGCGGTCCGGAGGACGGCACGAATCTCCCTGATGCGCACTTCGGAAAGTCCTCGCGACCGCTCCAGCTGATCGAGATACGCGCGCGCCAGCGCGAAGCTCGGCGGCCAGTTCAGCTTCGGCTGCCCTTGCGCGTTCAAATGTCCGAATCGCACGGTCTTCGCGGCATCGATCTCGTTCTGTGTGAGATGGGCGCTGGCGGTCAGCTCGAGGATGTCCAGACCGCGCGAAATCTCCGAGCTCACCATCACGCCATTGTACCAGTACACTGACCAGCTGCCCGCCTCGGCCAGCCCGGTAGTCGTGGATGGACCGCGATCCCAGAATGCAATTTCGCGCACGTTCTTCGGGTCCGTCCAGTCGAAGATCGAAATGCCGCCCTCATACCAGGACTGCACCATCACATCACGGCCGGGAATCGGAATCAGCGACCCGTTGTGCGCGACACAGACTTCGTTGTTCGCCTGTGCGGCCGGCAGCTTGTAGTAACTCCGGAACTGCATGCGGCCAGCCACGATGGTGAAGATCGCATTGGCACCCCACTCCTTCCTGTCCGTGGCGCGACACTTCGGCTGCCCGCCACCGCCCCACTCGTCGGTGAAGAGCACCTGTGTGCCGTCGTTGTTGAACGTGGCGGAATGCCAGTACGAGACGTTGGAATCGGCGACTGCATCGATGCGAATCGGATTGGCAGGGTTCCGGATGTCGAGCAGCAGGCCATAGCCCTCGCACGCACCACCGGCCAATCCGCGCGCCGGGTAGACCGTGATGTCATGGCACTGCGTCGGTCCGGGGCGGGGGCCTGCGCCAGCGCTCGGATCCTCGCCAATCATGCGCGCGACCAGTGCCGGGAGGCCAGCGCGCAACGCCGCGCTGTCGGCGCCGGTTGCGGCACCCGAGCCACCACGCTTCTGCACGATGCTGTCCAGCCAGATCTTGGTCATCTGCGCTGGCAGTGCACGCTCCACCCCGAAGACCGTCGCCGTGAAGAGGCCCCTCGCGCGCGCTTCGGCTGCCTCCTTCGACGCCTCCGCCACGTCTTCCGGAGCCGCTGCGTGTTCAGTCGGCTGCGTGAGCTGCGTGAAGATGCGCGGTGATGAGACGATCGCCGCCCGCTCAGGGTTGGCGAGCGGCACCTTGATCACCTCGATCCGAAAGAGCGCGGAGTTCGGATTCGTCTTCAGTGGCGCATCGACGCAGCCAGGCAGTTCGTCAGCGGAACGAATGCCGGCCGAGCCAGAGACGTAGATGTAGATGTTGGCCGTGTCTCTCGGATCCTCGAGCACCGTATGCGTGTGCGAGCCGCGGCAGGTCTGCACATTGCCGATGTAGCGCGGAGCCTGAATGTTGCTGATGTCGAAGATGCGGATGCCACGCAGCCGCTCCTTGCTGACCGGGTCCTTGATGCCCTGTGCGCCGCAGTCGAGGCGACTGCTGTTCCCCTCGCCCGAGACGAAGAGGAGATTGCGGAAGACGGATACATCACTCTGTGACGCTGGACAGAAGTACGCGGTCGCGAGCGTCGGACTGTCTGGTGCGGAGATGTCCCAGACCTGAAAGCCGTTGTAGCTCCCTTGAATAGCGTACTTGCCGGTGAATGCGAGATCGGAGTTGATCGCATCGGCGAACCGTTCCGGCGGTCGGGTGCGAGACAGGACGCGTACATTCCAGCTGGCCTCGCCCGCGTCATGCATGCCTGCGCGGAGGCCGACACGCGGATCGGGCGTGGGTGCGGCCGCTGACGACGTGGCAGGCGACAGGGTGCCCGTCGCTGTGGTCCGTGGCGCGCAGGCTGCGATCAGGAGCAGTGTCGCTGCGAGCGGCAGGATGGTGGTTCGTGCTTCGCCGTGTGGCGCAGATGCTGTGCGGGAGCGTGCAACGGGTGCCATGTCGTGTTCCTGTGTCGGGCAATGATCAAGCGGCAATGATGCGATCATGACGAGGTCAATCGGGCGCGCTGGCACGTTTCAGTGCGAACTCGAAGAGCATGCGCTGTATTCTTGCGATCTCGGTGGTCTGATCGACATTGATATCGGAGGCAAACTTGAAGACCGTGTTATCCTGGCCGGCACCAGGTGTCGAGAAGAGCTTCGTCACCATGGCCGTGGCGCCTTTGTGATGCTGAATCATGAACAGCAGAAACAGTCGGTCGAACGCGGGTCCGCGCGCTGCGTCGAGCTCCTTCATCTGCGTCTCGCTCAGCATGCCGGGCATCATCATCGCGCTGTGGTCGATCCCCGGCATGTCATGCGCCATCGGCTTCGCGGCCGGTATTGGCTTCCCTCGATCAGCGAGCCAGCGCTGCATCGTTCCAATCTCATCGTTCTGAGCGTTGATGATGCGTTCCGAGAGGCGCTGGACGGCCGGGTCGGCGTCGTGCGTTGGTACCCAGGTCGAGATCAGGACGGCCTGTGCGTGATGGCCGATCATGCCGGCCATGAAGGCGACGTCGGCGTCGGTGAACGGATACCGGGCGCTGTCAGCGCGTGCCCGCGCGATGGCGTCGGGGCGGCCTTCGGCACTCGAGGACGGCGATGCCAAGGTGCTGCCGTGCGCACCCGGACGAGTGCCGGCGCTGCAGGCTGCGAGTCCGGCGGCGACGGAGAGTATGCAGAGTGGCCGTGCGGGTCGGATCATCATGGCGGAGGCGCTCCTGGAGCGGGTACAGGACGACAGTTCCAGGTGTGATCGTTTCAATCTACCGTGCGGTGTCCGGTTGACGCCGCGGGAGGCAATCGGGCGGCGCATGGCGAGCCCGGGGCGGGGCGCAGCGTGATACACGGCATGTGGCGCGTCGTGCGATCCACGCGTTCAAGAACTCTTTCTTCCCCCCGGCGTGCCACGGATGCTGTCCTCCTCCGGTGCGTGCGGCTTCGAGCCGGCGCGAGAGGAGGTTTTTGGTCGGGTGGGGCTTGTACGGGCGCGGGTTGCCGGCGCCGGCGCGTCGAAGAGCGTGATCGCGTGACCGATCGCTGCACGGATTGCAGCTACCACCGCGCTACCATCATCGGTGCGCGCGCTGTCAGTCACTGCGGGTAGCGGCAGCGGCGGACCCGCGCGTGCGCGGAAGGACGTGGGAGGTACGACCCCCAACGCGACGGATCGTGTTGCCCGCATGCTTGCCATGGGCGTCAGTACGAACGGCATCATCGCCTCCAGCGCCGACCTGAAGGTACGAACGAAGGTCAACGCATCACCAAAGGTGGCTCGGACGACGATCACGGGCGCGGTGCCTGCACTGGCACTCTGCAGGACACTGTAGCTGACATAGCGGTTTCCCGTTGGTGTCGTCACGGAGTATGCCGCGGTCAGCACCTGCTGCTGCGCGACCGCGCTGGTCCCGACGGTGTCCTTCGCCGATTCATTCACCGAACCGAAGGTTGCAATATTGGCTCGCGCGAACGATTGCAGCCAACCGCCAAGGGCGGGGGATTGCCATTCCACAGGGCCGAGCAGTTCGACTCGCGTATCCGAGCTAAGGAGCCCGCCAGGGCGAAATCCGGACACGGTGCCGGAGGTGGTATCGATCATCCAGCTTTTCGGTGGGGCGGGTCGCTGGGCCGCGGCAACGTGCGACATCAGCAGTGTGGTGAGTGCCGCTGACACTCGTAGCCCACGCTGCAACGCGGCACCACCGCGCGGGTGGCGGATCGTGGCGCCCCCGTTCCAAGGTTCACGATCTTCCCCTGCCAGTAGATAGCATCGCGTTTGTCATCGACGAAGAAGAACGGTTGGCGTACGACGCGCCCATCGCTGTATCGCGCTTCGAGCGTCCACCCCGAGATGCGGTAGGTGCCCGATCGCGAAGGTCCTGCATTGCGACGTGCGCTACTGACACCAACATCTGGAGTGCTGGCCGTCGTCACCGACCCTTCGTCGTCACGCGTCGTCTGCACGCTGGTGCCGCCCATCGTCGCAGTGAACGATCCCGTGCCTGATCCACCGCGCGAGTCCGTCGCAAAAGAGCGGCCCGGGCCGAACGTCACGCCGTACAGCGAGAAGCTGCTGGCGTCGCCGGCTGCGGAAGACTCGCCGCCACTGAACCGACCGCGCAGCTCCTCACCATCCCGCGGCTTCTGCATACGCTCGCCCTCGAGAGGCTTCCAGTCGTTTGGGGATGCGTTCCACGACACTTCGATTCCGCCAGCGGCGCGCCTCCAGCGCCCCCACCGCTCCGGCTCTCGCCGCCGGCTGGTCGCAATATCCATTTCGTCCGGCGCGACAGGCAGCCCATCGTGAATGGTGCCGTCATTGAGCAGCAGGTACAGGTTCAGCGTTGAGGACACACCGAGCTGGAAACTCAGGCCCATCGTCTGATGCATCACACTGTGGAGGTACACGCCCGCGATCTGTGATTCCTGAACGCCCTGGCCCGCGGGCACCACGTGCTTGTAGCGCGCCGACTCGGCTGCTGCGGCGGCGGCGATTTCCTTTGCGCGGGATGGGTTGGGACGATCGTTCGGTCCGGTCCGAACGAGCAGCGTGAGGAGTGTATGGAATCCACGGTCATTCTCAGCCAGCAATGCGGGCGTGCCATCTTCAGCCTTTCCGATGACGGCGAAGTCCACGTTCGGATCGATACGGCTGTTCGTGATCGTCATCAACGAGCCCCACTCGAGATCGATGCGGCCCGTCACAGGATCGTACGCGAACTCTCCTTCGCGCAGATCCTCGCGGCTGTTCCGGTACTCCTGACGATACTCGCCGTTGGCGAAGAGCCAGAGTGTCATCTCGGTCCGTACTTCGCGCGAGTCGGTGTAGATCTGGCGGCCGACGTACCGGCCGGGCTGCAGCGCGCCTCCTGCCCTGAAGGCGTTGCGCCGCGGCGCAGGAGTGCGCACCAGAACGTTCCGGGAAATGCGTGATACGTCGTGATCGTCATACGCGGGGAGCGTGGGCGTCGGTGGGGCTGGGGCTTGCGGATTCAACTCAGCGCTCGCCGCAGGGACTGATGCCGCGACCGTGGACTCAGGCGGTGCTGCGATGGCGCTGATGATGTCAGTCGTCGCACCTTCGTAGCGCTTGAGCAGCTCAGCTGAGGATGCCGTGACGCGCAGAAGGCGTATCCGACCATCAGCGAGCGTGGCTCCGAAATAGAGTGCGACGAGTTGTGCCCCTGAAGTGGTGCGCAACTGGTGAGACGTCGAGAGCAAGCCGCCACGATGCGTCATGACCGGCGTGCGGCGTCCGGCGCGCGCATTTTTCATCGCAGCGACGTCGGCGATGGCATGCGCATCAAGCCACTCAGTGGGTTCACGACCTCCAGTCAGCTGCGCCGGGAAGGCTGCGATCGCAAACGTTGCGCCCATTGGAACGTCGGCGGGGATGAACGACTCCACGGAACGGTCGATACTCGTCGTCCACCCCGCGGGCGCCGTCAGCTGGCTCTGGACCGGGCCAACCGCAATGCTCATGATGACGATAGAGCGCAGCGTGCACCGTCGCAGCAATCCGATGGCTCGCGGCGATGCAGTCAGCGCGCGCCGCGTCAGGGGATTCCGCGGTTTGACCACTTTCATCGATGTACCCTTCCATGGTGCTGGATGACATTCTGGCATGGCAGCCGCGAGGTCCGCTTGCCGCCCGAGGCCGCCTGTTAGTGTGGGGGCAAGGTTCCGACAACTTATCGCGGACGCGCCCCCGTATAGCCTACGCGCTACAGCGCCATTTGGACTGTGTCATTCATCATGCAAGTCTGGCGAATCGACGGGATTTTCGCGTTCGCCTCCTGCGCGTTCGCCTTCCGCGCGTTCGCCTCCCGCGGACGACGCGAGAGAAAGGCGATGGACCGCGGGACGTTCCTCAGTGCACTCAGTAGCGAGCCCGGCCGCAATGGCTGATCCGCGACGCGCGCCGATCGAAGGGTCCGTCCCGCTGGACGGTGCGGAGCGCCTCGAGATGGTGTCGTTATCCGATGGTTGACGGCGGTGCGTGTCTGTGGCCACTGATGCTCGTCAAACCACGGCCGGTCCATCAGGACTGCGCACTGCTGCGCGCGCGGCAGCCCAGCGCACCGAACCGGCCGAGGATTCGCTCGAGCGGACAGAATTTCGTCACGCTCGATTGCAGCAGGTTGAGGCCGACGAAGGCCGTGAAGCCCAGCCACGCCGGGTGTACCCACACGCCGAGGGCCAGCGACAGCAGAATGAAGACGCCGGCGAATCGGCGGATGATCACATCAGGACACATGAGATGTTCCTCGCTTGAGTTCCCAGTAGAGGAGCGGCACCACCACCATCGTCAGCATCGTCGCCACGATCGCACCGCTCATGAGGGCCACAGCCAGGCCCTGGAAGATCGGATCGAGCACCATCACCAACCCGCCCACGACGACCGCCGCTGCGGTCAATGCAATGGGCCTGAATCGCACCGCCCCGGCTTCCAGTACCGCATCGGCAATGGAGCGACCGCGTGCCTCCTCGAGCTGGATGAAGTCCACCAGCAGGATCGAGTTGCGCACGATGATGCCCGCCAGTGCGATCATGCCGATCATGCTTGTGGCGGTGAAGAACGCCCCGCTGATGGCGTGACCGGGCAGGATGCCGACCAACGTGAGCGGAATGGGCGCCATGATCACCAGCGGGATCGTGAAGCTCTGGAACCACCCGACCACCAGCACATAGATCAGCAGCAGCACGATGGCGAACGCGATGCCCAGATCGCGGAACACTTCGATGGTCACCTGCCACTCACCATCCCACTTGATCGCGACCTCGCGCAGGTCATCGGGCTGCGTAGCGTTGTAGCGTGCGATCTTCGCGCCGTTGATGCGGATAGCGTCGATCCGGCGATTCATCTCGAGGATGGCGTAGACGGGGCTTTCGATTTCGCGTGCCACGTCGCCGGTGACGTAGATCGCCGGCCGCAGGTCCTTGCGCACCCGCGTCTGGTTGCGACTGCCCTGAACCACCGTCACGAACCGTCCGAGCGGCTGCGGGCCACGGGCGGTGGCCACCGGCATCGCGAGCAGCTGAGACACGCTCGAACGCTGCGCCAGCGGCAGCCGCGGCACGATAGCCACCGCTTCCCGGCTCGTCGGTCTGCTGGCCAGCGTGGCCGGCGCACCGGACACCGCGAGATACAGCGCCTGCGTGATCTGCTCCACGCTGGCCCCCGACTCCGCGGCGCGCACGCGATCCACCCGGAACGTCTGCTGCAGCTGTGGCGTATCGACGGTCCAGTCCACGTCCACCACACCGGGCGTGGCCGCGAACACCTTCTTCACTTCAGTGGCGGCCGCGAGCCGCGTCGAGTCGTCGGCGGCGTACACTTCTGCCACCAGCGTCGAGAGGACCGGTGGACCCGGCGGAATCTCCGCCACCTTGGCCGAGGCCCCGTAACGCTGCGCGATCGAATCGATCATCGGGCGCACCGCGACGGCGATTGCGTGGCTTTGCCGCGTCCGGTCGCCCTTGGGCAACAGGTTGACCTGTACATCGGCCACATTGGTACCGCGGCGCATGAAATAGTGCCGCACCAGTCCGTTGAAGTTGAATGGCGCCGACGTCCCTGCGTAGATCTGCGTGCTCACCACCTCCGGTACGCTGCCCAGCGCGACGGCAATCTCGGTGGCGACGCGATTCGTCGTTTCGAGCGTGGTGCTCTCCGGCAGATCCAGCACCACCTGGAACTCACTCTTGTTGTCGAACGGCAACATCTTCACCTGTACGGCCTTCACACCCACCAGCGCGACACTCGCCAGCAGCAGCGCCACCACGCCGGCGTAGAAACCGAGCCGTGTGCCGCGGTTCTGCATCAGCGGCTGCATGATGCGGCGATAGATGCGATCCACACGACCGCCCTCGGTGGCATCGTGTGCCACTGTGCCACCACTCTTGGCGACGTGCCCCTTCAGCAGGCGATAGGCGAGATACGGCGTGACGATGAACGCCACTGCCAGCGACGCCAGCATGGCCACCGATGCGCCAACCGGGATGGGACGCATGTACGGGCCCATCATGCCGCTGACAAAGGCCATCGGCAGGATGGCGGCGATCACGGTGAAAGTGGCGAGGATGGTCGGATTGCCCACTTCGTCGACCGCCTCGACCGAGGCGACCTCCGCACTCCGGTCACCCATCGCCAGGTGGCGGTACATGTTCTCCACCACGACGATCGCATCGTCCACCAGGATGCCGATGGAAAAGATCAGCGCGAACAGCGTGATGCGGTTGAGCGTGTAGCCGAGGGCGTAGTAGACGAACAGTGTCAACGCCAGCGTGACCGGCACCGCCACCAGCACCACCACCGCCTCGCGCCAGCCGAGGAAGATCCAGATCAGCGCCGTGACGCTGAGCGTCGCGATCAGCAGGTGGAGGATCAGCTCCGACGCCTTCTCACCGGCCGTCTCGCCGTAGTCACGCGTCACGGTCACCTCCACGTCCGCGGGCAGCACGCGCCCTTTCGCCTGCTCCATCCGCGCCAGCACAGCGTGCGTGACTTCAGTGGCGTTGGCACCGTGGCGCTTGGCCACGGCAATGGTCACCGCCGTCTCGGTCGTCTTGCCGGCCACGCGGTGTGACACGTACGACGACACTTCACCGAAGCCATCCTGTACGTCGGCAACATCGCGCAGCGACACGGGTGCGCCATTGCGCAGGCCGATCACCACGCTGGCCACATCCGCCGCGTTCACCAGCGGCGCACCGATCTCGACATGGACCACGCTGTCGCGCAGTGTGAGATCGCCAGCCGGGAGCCGCGCACTCGCGCCTCGCAGCGCCATCGCGACCTCCCCCGGCGTCACGCCGCTGGCGACGAGGCGTGCCGGATCGAGCAGCACGCGCACCTGCCGTGACTCGCCACCGATGATCGTGGTCTCGGCCACGTTGCTCACCGTGCGCAGTTCATCGGCGAGATGCAGCGCAACCTGGCGCAACGCGTTCGCATCGCTGCGTGTGGAGTGAAGCGTGAGCGCGAGCACCGGCACATCGTCGATGGCATGCGTCTTGATCACTGGCGGCAACGCCCCCGGCGGTGCCATGTCGGCGGCCGCGGCCAGCTTGGCCTGTACCCGCGTGACGCTACGCTCCTGATCCTCGCCCACCTGGAAGCGCACGGTGATCATCGCATACCCGTCGGCCGACATGGTGTAGACGTGATCCACCCCCGGCAACTCCAGCATACGCTGTTCGACGGGTCGCGCGAGCAGTTGCTCCGCCTCCTGCGCGGAGACGCCCGGCATCGCGACGATCACGTCGATCATCGGCACCGAGATCTGCGGCTCTTCCTCGCGTGGTGTGGCGAGCATGCCCAGCACGCCAAGTGCGAGGGAGGCCACGATCGCGAGCGGTGTCAGTTTGGAGTGCAGGAAGGACTTCGCAACGCGACCTGCCATCCCCAGTGGTGTGGTCATGATCAGGCACCCGGCCGGGGAGCGCTGCGAACCACGATCGTCTCACCGGCGGCGAGGCCACCGGCAACCTCCACGTGCGTGCCGTGAGTGGTGCCGAGTCGGACCCACCGCAGTTCGTCGCGCGTGGTACCACGGACATTCACCCCGGTGAGGTTGCCGGTGGCCTCGCCGCCGGTGAGACGATCGTGGTTCGCAGCGCTCCCCGGCCGGGTGCC
>JANNVN010000257.1:0-10806 GCA_031414435.1 Gemmatimonadaceae bacterium | reverse complement strand
TCGTCGAGCGTCCGAACCGCAACGCCTGGCACCAGCGACATGAGGAAGAACATGCCGCCGAGTACCGACTCGTCCTCGCACAGGGCAATCGGCGTCGGCACCGGCACTGGTGAACCATGCACCGCTGACAACACGCGGAATTCGCGCCGCATATCGTGCGCACCACGGTCAGCACGCACACCGACAGGCGGTCGCCGGAGAATCACCTGCTGCATGGATTCGTCGGCGCCGATCGTGACGGCGAAGGTCAGGTTCGAGTAGCCACCGCCAACACGCTTCGCGGTCAGGCGCGTGTCCGCGGCGACGGCGAGGCCCGGTACCTCTGCCTGCAGCCATCCCCGCAACCGATCAAGATCCACTTCGGCCGTCTGTACGCTCACGATGCCGCGTACCGCTTGAGAATTGCGCGACCGAGCGACTGCTTGTGCACCTCATCCGGCCCGTCATAGATGCGTGCACCGCGCTCGTGGGCCCACCAGAGCGCCAGTGGCGTGGCATCGGTGAGACCCATGGCGCCATGCACCTGAATCGCGCGGTCGAGCACGCGTTGCAGTACGGCCGCCGTATGGAACTTGATCGCCGAGATCTTCTCGCGCGCACCCAGCGCCCCCTTGGTCTCGAGCGCCTCGGCAGCCTCCAGCACCAGCAGGCGTGCGGAATCGATTTCGGCGCGCGACTCGGCCACCCAGTGCTGAATCGTTTCCTTTCGTGCGAGCGGCTCACCCGGCGAAAGCTCACGACGCACAGCGCGTGTGCACATCAGGTCGAAGGCCCGCTCGCAGATCCCGATCCAGCGCATGCAGTGATGCACACGTCCCGGTCCGAGTCGCGTCTGAGCCAGCTCGAACCCCTGCCCTTCAGCGCCGATGCGGAAGGCCATCGGCACGCGCACACCGTCAAAGCGTACTTCAGCATGCGAGTGATGATCCCCGCCACGTTCGCCCATCACCATGATGTTCTGCACGATCGAAAAGCCCGGCGTGTCGAGCGGCACCAGAATCATCGTCGCCCGCTTGTGCGGCGGCGCGTCCGGATCCGTCACCGCCATCACGATCGTGAACGCCGCGCCATCGGCGCCTGTCGTGAACCACTTGTGGCCATCGATCACGTAGCTGTCGCCGTCCTTCACCGCGCGCGTCGACATGTAGACCGGATTGGATCCGGCATGTTCCGGTTCAGTCATGGCAAAACAGCTGCGGATCTCGCCGCGCATCAACGGTGCCAGCCAACGTGTCTGCAGCGTCGCGTCGGCGTGGGAGTGCATCAGCTCCATGTTGCCGATGTCCGGCGCCTGTGCGTTGCAGAGCCAGTGTCCGATCGGTGAGCGGCCCAGCACCTCGCTGACGCGCGCAAACTCGACCAGCGTCAGTCCCAGCCCCCCGTGCGCCGGCGGTAGATGCGGCACCCAGGCACCGATGCGCTTCACTTCGTCGCGCAGCGCGTGCAGCTGTGGCAGCGCCGCCCGCCAGCCATCGCGCAGCATCACCGATTCTGCGAGTAGTCCGGGGCCGTCCAGCAGCGCGCGCAGTCGCGCGACCACTGCGTCCACCTCGGCAACACGCGACATTGAATTCGTCATGCCAGGTATCCGCCGTCCACGGTGAACGTCGCGCCTGTCGTGAAGCGCGCCGCGTCGCTGGCGAGGTAGAGTGCCATTGCCGCGATGTCGTCTCCCTCACCAATCCGTTGCACCGGCTGCTGTCGCAGCATGTGTTGCATCGTCTTCTCGTCCGACCAGAGGGCGGCGCTGAAGTCAGTCTTGATCAGTCCGGGGCAAATCGCATTCACCGTGATGCCGTGCGGCCCCCACTCCTTGGCCAGCACACGGGTCAGGCTCAGCAGCGCCGCCTTGCTGACGCTGTAGATGCCGAGCCCGGGCTCAGGATTCCTGCCGCCGATGCTCGACATGTTGATGATGCTCCCGCCGCCGCGCGCCTGCAGATGCGGCCGCGCCGCCTTCGCCAGTTCGAATGGTGCGTGCAGGTTCACGTTCATGATCTTGGCAAAGATCTCCGGCGTCGCCAGCTCCACCGGCCCGTAGATCGGATTGGCCGCCGCGTTGTTCACCAGGATGTCCAGGCCGCCGAACAGTGCCACCGCCGCTTCGATCAGCTTCGGCGCGTCTTCCACCTTGCCCGCATTCATGGCCAATGCCCTGACGCTGAGCCCCTGTGCCGTCAGCTCATCCACGGCGCCGGTCAGCACATCCACCTTCCGCGCGTTCAGCACCACGTTGGCGCCGGCCCGTGCGTACGTCCGCGCGATGGCGAGGCCGATGCCGCGCGAAGCACCCGTGATCAGCGCGGTCCTGCCAGCCAGCGAGAAGTGCATGTCAGTGTGAGCGGCCATGGTCGGTGATGATCGTGGGATTCCGTGTACGCAGGTATCTTGCGCACAATAGTCGCTGTACGCGATGACGAGAAACCGCGTCGCACGGATACGTCAACCGGCACGGTCTCATGACCGTCCGCATCTTATCCGTCTGCTCGATATGCGTCGCATCGAACCAACTCGATCCCTCCACCGTTCCGACGGGAGCAACATGAAGCCGCTCACGCACCGCCCGCGCGCTTTCCTGGCGATCATCGTCCTTCCTGCGGCACTGCTCGCTGGCGAGCTGCACGCGCAGCCATCACGTACCTCGCCTCCCTCGCTGCCACCCACGGGCGGTCGTTACACGCACGTTGTCAGCACGGAGCTGACGCCCGGCAGCCGACTGGTGGTGATCGCGGGTCAGGTGGGCGCCGACTCCACCGGCCGGATCGTATCGGCAGATGCAACCGAGCAGATGCGCGTTGCCTACGACAATCTCGAGCGGGCGCTCCGGGTTGCCGGGGCCACCTGGGACGACGTCCTGAAGACCACCACGATTCTGACCCGCGCGAGCGACATCCCGGCGCTGCGCGAGTTTCGCGCGACACGATTCGCCAATCGATCAGCACCGGCCAACACACTGATCGTGGCGCAGGCGCTCTACGATCCGGCGGTCGTCTTCGAGGTCGAGGCGCTCGCGGTAATCCCCGGCGGCCCGCCGCGCGTCCGATAAGGAGGCTCGCCGCCCCGGAATGGGTGGCACGGATCTCGAGCCCAAAACAAAAAGCACCCGGGGGCCATGGCCGCTCCGGGTGCTTCGCATTCGTGACCTGCTTCAGAGGCGCGGGCGGGAATCGAACCCGCGATTAGCGGTTTTGCAGACCGCTGCCTTACCACTTGGCTACCGCGCCGTTTCATCCACCAGCATTCGGATGGACGGGAAAGCTGGTCCGCCCCGGCCCGCACGACAAGGGCAGCAGCCGCGCATTTCACTGATATTCTTCACGGAGTCGCAGCGCCCGGCGTACGCCGCCACCACTTCCACCGTGCCGTCCGGAACTTCATGCCGCCGAAGAGCATGCTCCTCGCCGTCGCTGGCATGGTCGGCACCGGCAAAACCACGCTCACGCGTGCGCTCGCCCGACGCTTCGGACTGCAGATGGCACTCGAATCCGTCGACGACGAAAACCCGTGGCTGACCCCCTACTACGGCGCCGATCCCGGCGCACGGCAGGAGTATGCCCTTCGACTCCAGCTGCATTTTCTCGCCACCCGCTTCAATGCGATGCGCCGGATGCGTGCGCAGGGCGGAGGCTGGATCCTCGACCGAACCTGGTACGAAGACGCAGAGATCTTCGCGCGTGGCCTGTTCGAGTCCGGTGTCATGTCACAGCACGAATTCGAGCTCTACGGCCGGCTGTATGCCGAGTTGCTCACCGGGCCCGCGGCCCGGCCGCCTCGCCTGATGATCTATTTGCACGGTTCGCTCGACGTGGTGGTGGCCCGCATCGGACAGCGCGGCCGCGAGGCTGAGCGCGATATGCCGCCCAGTTACTGGAAGGCCCTCCATGCGCGCTACGCCGCCTGGATTGGTCAGTTCCGTCGCTGCCCCGTGCTCCAGCTGGACATCTGCGACTACGACCTCCTGCGTGATCCGGCTGCCATCGACGAGATCGCGACGGCCGTGCGCCGACGCCTGGAGCCGGAGATCCCGCAGACCGAGCTCTGGCCGGGTGGCTTCGCCTCCTGACCAGTGAACGGGGCTCAGCCTTGGGCCTGAGCCGGCGCTCCCCCAGACCGAGGTCTGGCCCGGTGGCTTCACCGCCTGAGCCGCGAGCAGGGGGGCGGCCGGGCGCGGTGGTGACGACTTGTCTGGCGAGCTGAACAATACGATATTCATTCCATTCAAGCACGGATCGCCCAACGATTTTGCGTTCTGGGGGCGGAAATCAACGCCATGATCTGTTAGTTTTGCAATTCTTGCACAAATCGGCAATCACCGCCGAGCACACGCCGTCTGGCCTTTCTCGCTTTTCCATCCTGCCCCGTCTGCATCATGCCTTCGTCGAACACTCCGCGCACATCCGCCCTTCGGGCTATCGCAACACGCCCGACGCAGACCGAAAATGCCGGCCTGCCGCCACGCACCTCTGAGTACTTCGGCAGCCTCGCCTTCGGCGCCAAGCAGATGCGCGCCAAGCTGCCGCCCGATGTCTACGCGAAGCTCTCGGCCTCCATCCGGCTCGGAAAGAAGCTCGACACCGATATCGCGCCGGTCGTCGCACAGACCATCAAGGAATGGGCGATGTCGCTCGGCGTGACCCACTTCACGCACTGGTTCCAGCCGCAGACCGGCCTCACCGCCGAGAAGCACGACGCCTTCCTCAGCTTCGACGACTCGATGACGCCGCTGGAGACCTTCAGCGCGGCGCAACTCATCCAGTCCGAGCCCGATGCGTCGAGCTTCCCGTCCGGCGGACTCCGTGCCACCTGGGAAGCGCGCGGCTACACCGCCTGGAACCCCGCCAGCCCCGTCTTCATCATCGAGACCGCCGGCGTCAAGACGCTTTGCGTGCCTTCGGTCTTCATCGGCTATAACGGCGAAGCGCTCGACGAAATGACGCCGCTGCTGCGCAGCACCGACATCCTCTCGCAGAAGGCCATCGAGCTCCTCGAAGTGCTCGGCGACAAGGGTGTGCAGCGGGTCTTCACCACGATGGGCACCGAGCAGGAATACTTCCTCATCGATCGCGCATTCTTCGCGATGCGCCCGGACCTCGTCATGGGCGGCCGTTCGCTCCTTGGTGCGCCGCCCCCGCGCGGACAGCAGCTCGAGGATCACTACTTCGGTGGCATTCCCGAGCGGGTGCAGGCCTGCATCGCTGAAGTTGAACACGAGTTGTACAAGCTCGGCGTGCCGATCACGACGCGCCACAACGAAGTGGCACCCTGCCAGTTCGAGATGGCACCGCACTACGAAGAGACCGACGTCGCCGTCGATCACAACCAGATGGTGATGTCGGTGCTGCGAAAGGTTGCGCTGCGCCACGGCCTGCAAGCGTTGCTGCACGAGAAGCCCTTTGCCGGAATCAATGGCTCGGGCAAGCACTGCAACTGGTCGCTCGCAATCGCCGCCAGCAATCCTGAACTCAACGGCTTCAACCTGCTCAAGCCGGGCAAGACGCCGCACCAGAACGTCCGCTTCCTCCTGTTCCTGGCCGCCGTTCAGAAGGCCGTCTACAAGCACAGCGGCCTGCTCCGCGCCGGCATCGCCACCAGCGGTAACGAACACCGACTGGGCGCGAACGAAGCACCGCCTGCGATCATCTCCATCTTCATGGGCGAGACGCTCACCAAGGTGATCAACGAAATCGCAGAAGGCCGCACCGGTGGCAAGACAGCCGCGCAACGCATGCTCGATCTCGGCGTCAACAAGCTCCCTGAAGTGGCGCAGGACAACACCGATAGAAACCGCACGTCGCCCTTCGCCTTCACCGGCATGAAGTTCGAATTCCGCGCCGTCGGCTCGTCGCAGTCCATCGCATTCCCCGTCATGCTGCTCAACGCCGCCGCTGCGGAAGCGATCTCGGAGATGACCGTGAAGCTGCGGCAACAGATCGCCGATGGCACCCCGGTCGATGAAGCGGTCCTCGCAGTGGTCAGCGAAGCGTTCCGTGAAACCAAGGCCGTGCGATTCGAAGGCAACGGCTATTCGGCCGAGTGGGTCGAGGAAGCCGCGCGCCGCGGCCTGCCGAATTTCCGCAAGACACCGGAAGCGCTCGAGCAGCTGATCACCCCGCAGTCGCGCAAGACCCTCACAGAGCTCGGCATTCTCTCCGACGCCGAGCTCGAAAGCCGCTTCCATGTGCGCATGGAGCGGTATGTAAAGGACGTGATGATCGAGGTCAGCACGCTGAAGGAGATCGTCGACACACTCATCCTGCCGGCAGTCTTCGCGTACTACGGGACGCTCTCCCAGGCCGCCGCGAACGCCGTGACGGCGGGCATCACCGTGATCCCGCAGGTGGCCCAGGCCAACCACATCGGCACGATGATTCAGGAGCTGCAGACCCGCCGGGATGCGCTCTCGAGCGTGATCGAACGTGCGGAAGGACTCCATCACGATCCAACTGCGCAGGCCAAGCTTCTGACCAGCGAGGGCTCGGACACGGCCCTGGCCGTCCGGGAGCGCTGCGATGCACTCGAGCTCGTTGTGGCCGATGGCATGTGGCCGCTTCCGAAGTACCGAGAGATCCTCTTCCCGGTCTGAGGGCGGTCGGGAGCATGACCCGGCGGGGGTGACGCGCGTCTGATATGGGCGGGGTGCTACTACGGTGGCATTCCGCCCATATCTTTCCGTGAACGTGTTCCAACTTTTCTCAGAAACCCGCTTTCCAGCCGTGCTTACCGGCGCCGTGATCTCCACGCGCTTCGGCGCCGTGGCGCTTATCACAGGCGCGCTGCTCGGCGCGCCACTGCTGGCACAGAGTCAGTCCGATACCGTCACCAGCACACTCCTGCGAGCCGCGCACCCGTGGCTCACCGACGGCGGACGGTTTGTTGATGTCCAGCGCGGGGTGCGCGACGTACGGGCGAAAGGTCCCGACGGCGAAATGCGGTGGACCGTGGCTACCGGCGCGCCCACACCGGCGGCGCGCGCGGCGCTCACCCATCTGGCGCAGGATAGCGAGACATCGCGCGCTGAACGCGCCGACATCACTGTGCTCGACTCGGTTGCCTCGCAGTTCGCAGCGCGGCATGCGTCGGCGCCCGAGCGTGGATTGTTCGACGTCGGGATGGACATCGCGATCGCCCGGCATGCGTTCGTGCACCGTCAGGGTCGGGTCGACCCGTCGCGGGTGCACGCCGAATGGTCGCTCGCTGCGGCTGAACTCGACCTGAGTGCGGTCCGCGCGTCGCTCATCGCCGGATCAGCACCGCAGGAGGTCTTCGGCGCGCTCGAACCGCAGACGCGTTCCTATGCGATGCTGGTGGCCGCGCTGGCAGAAGTTCGCCGACAGGAGACCGATACCAGCGAACATCTTCCAGCAGCCCCCGCCCGACCGCTCAGCGTCGGTAGCCGTTACGCCGACGCACCGGCACTCGCACGCGTCCTCGTGCGCCTTGGTGAACTCCCGCGGTCATTCAATGTCGCGGCGATCCGCACGACCTACAGCAAGCCACTGTCGGACGCGATCACTCGATGGCAGAATCGCAAGCTCAAGAAGGGAAGCGTCAAGGGGCAGCTGAGCGCTGCAGTGCTCGAGAAGCTGCTGGCGGAGTATCAGGGGCGCGGTGACCGGATTGCGATGGCGATCGAGCGGTGGCGTTGGTTGCCACGCACGTTCTCCAACGATCCGCTGGTCGTGAACCTGCCCGAGTATCGGCTCCACACCTATGGGCGGTTCCAAGGCGACTCCGCCGATCCGCTCAGCATGAACGTCGTGATCGGGCGGGCAGACTCCAATGCCACGCCGGTGTTCGCCGCCAACATGACGCAGGTGGTCTTCAGCCCGCAGTGGCACGTGCCGAAGTCCATCATGCTCGGTGAGATTCTTCCCGCCGCAACACGCGACACCGGATATCTCGCGAAACACAACTACGAACTCGTCACGCCGCGGGGCAGGGTGCTGCCCAGCTCGCGACAGAACGTCGAGAACATTGGCACCACAGTCTGGGTCCGTCAGCGATCCGGCGACGACAATTCGCTTGGCAAGGTCAAGTTCCTGCTGCCGAATCCGTACGACATCTATCTGCACGACACGCCGTCACGAAGCCTCTTCTCACGCAACCGCCGCGACTTCAGTCACGGCTGCGTGCGACTCGGCAACCCGATGGCGATGGCCCGCTACGTGCTTGGTAGCCAGCCGGCGTGGACCGATTCGAAGATCACCGAAGCGATGAACGCCGGCATTGAAAAATACGTCCGCGTGCCACGGCCGATTCCGGTGTTGATCGTCTACCAGACGGCGGTCGCCGACCCTGACGGATCGTTACGATACTTCAACGACGTGTATGGACACGACCGGACGCTGTCCGACGCACTCGAGAAGGCGCGCTGACGGGAATGCTCCGGAGCGCAAGCGCGCGCCGGAACTCCCGTCGGGCAGTCAGAGCGAGAAGGTGAGGTCGTTCTTCTTCAGCCGGTAGCCCGCAGGCAAAACGAACAACGCGGCCTGCGGCGTCGCGGACGACAGCGACGTGATCTCGACCATCGAGCGCTTCGGTGACTCGCCCGCTTCATTCACCGTCACGACGGCTTTCATCGGGAAGCCACGGAACAGTGCCGACCGCGCCCGCGCCACGTTTGCCTGGTGCGTCGCATCCTGCTGTGCGATCGCGCTGGCACCGCGCAGCAGCAGTTCGAAGAGCGGGTTGCGTGGCATGCTCTCCTGCGTCGGCAGCCAGTAGTCAGTTACCACCCGGTGATGCTTTTCCTCGGCGTTCATCCCGAAGACACCGATGCGCACGTTGTACTCCTCGACCATCCGGAACTGCCGCGTCGGCACACCTGCCACCTCGCCACCGGCGCCCACATCCTTCGCAATGATGCCGGCGTCGCGCACTTGCATCTGCACCACGCTGCCAACGAAGCCGAGCGCCTTGCCGATGATCTGCTCGAACGTCGCCAGTGGCATCTCACCGATTTCGTGTTCTTCCGGCTTGACGGTGCGCACAGTACTGGTCGCGAAATCGACCAGCATGTATTCACCGCGACGATTACCGGTCGCTGTCCTGGCCACGTTGCTGTTCCCGCGACGCGCACGATTCCGGTCGCGATCGAGATCGATGCGCAGCAACTGACCGGACCACGCCACCGCACCCGACGTCACGTCACCATCATCGTCGGTGCTGGTGAACTCGTATCGACCCGCAGGCATCGCGCGCGGTGCGATCAGAGTTGCGGCATTCGCCGCAGCAGCAGAACGGGCTTGAGCAGAGAGACAGGGCGCCGACGTGAGGATGGCGGCGGAGAGAACGAACGGAATGGAACGGTGCATAGGGTGCCTCCACAGGCAGGGAGCGACGGTTGAGATACGGCCGCCGCCCCCTTCCGGTTTCGGAATCGCCCTGCCGCTACCGATTCAGGGCGAATGCGAACTCCTGCTGCACCAGCATCCGCACCTTTCCCCTGCCAGCCTCCGCCGGCAGGAAGCGCATCCGGGGCAGCGCCACCCGAACGGCGGTGCCAAAGGCATCATGCGTGCTGGACAGCACCTTGAACGACCCTGGCTCGGCCCGGCCAAGGGTGTCGACGACGAATTGCACGCGTGCGCTGCCTTCCACGCCCGACGCCTTGAGAATCTCGGGATAGGCCGGGCCCGGCGAACCGGGCAGCGCGGCGGCCGCCTTGTCGACCTCGAAGATGAACATCGGCTGGTCACCCGCGATTGGCGCCTTCACGGTGCTGTCGCCGTCGTGCCGCCCGCCAGGCTCACCGACGGGAATCCAGTCGCGAGGATCGGTCGGCGTCGCGGACAGATCCACCGCCGGGATATCGACCGGAATGTCGGTGGGTGCAACGAGCACCTGGAGCCCGAATACCGGGCGTGTGCTCGTGGCTGTTTCCGCCGGGCGGCGTTCGTGCGGCAGGTCCGGCTTCGGTTCCAGCGGGATCCGTCGAACTTCGACCTGCTTCGGCGGTTCGAGCGCGATGACCGTGCGATGGGTGAGCTGAACGGCGACACCAATCACCAGCACATGCAACACCACCGACAGCAGCGTGCCTCCGGTCTTCCGTCGTGTGACCTGCCTCGTCTCCAGCAGCTGATTGAGCATGCACCGTCTCCTGAGCGTCGGATGTAGGTCGATCGTTGACCTCTCCATCTTTCACCCGCGGCATTGTGCGATGATGTATCGCTTGATTGCGTTCAGCTTAAGTGATCATGATCATCGGTCAATGATCGTCATTTGCATGAAGAGTTCATGATCGTCTCATGATCGCGTCGTAACTCATGCGGTCTTGCTCGACTCGAAGGGTCATTCTCCCCTCAACCGTCACGGTCGATGCGTCCTTCAATGCTCGTCAGTGCGCTGCTCGTGCTCGCTGCATGCTCGCCAGCGGATGCGCCCGTGGCAGTCGCTGCGGATTCCCTCGTCGTCACGGTGGCTGCATCACGAATGCAAGTGCCACCACGCGTGAAGTCCGGCTGGCGTGCGATACGACTCGAAAGCGACGGCCGACGACACAACGTCGTGGCCTTCCGCATCGACGACACGGTGAACCCTGCTGCGTTCGTCGCCGCCCTCGATTCGACGAAGACCACGCCCGACGGTGGCGTGGCACTCGGCGGAATTGAAGGGACGAGCGTCGGCTCGCTGCTGATGCTGCAGCTGCCGCCAGGCCGGGTGCTCGTCACCTGCCTGAGTCGCGGTGAAGACAAACATCGGCATGGCGCGCGTGGCGAGTGGGCACTGGTGATCGGCGACTCGACCACCTCCACATCCAACGCCGGGTCACCGCTGCTGCGCGACTCGAACGATGTCGTGGTA
>JANNVN010000256.1:0-7101 GCA_031414435.1 Gemmatimonadaceae bacterium | reverse complement strand
CGGGCGCCCGAGGCGGCTTCTACGTCAGATGACGTATTCTGCGTCAGTGGTGTGGTGGCGATCGTCGCGGAGGCAACGCAGTTCCCTCAACGAGGCACCCCTCCGTGACCGTCCACGCTCGACGCAGTACCCAGCGCGCAGCCCGGAGGCGCGCATTCCGTGCCTGGCTCGGCCTCCTGACGCTGGTGTGCGTCTCGGCCCGGCCCCTCGCGGCGCAGGGCACCGGCACCGACGCCCCTCCGGCACACGACGGAAGGTTGCCGCGCCTGACCTGCTTCCGCGGTCAGCCGCTGCCGGCCTGCCAGCGGTTCGTACTCACGGAACTCGGCTTCCTGCGCAACGTCGCGACGTCGAGCCGCCCGGCCACGGGCTACGATGGCAGCGTGATTCCGGGGCTGCGTGACAAGGACCACGCGAGCGAGATCCTGCTGGAACTCGGCATTATGCAGAACCGGGGGCCGAAGCACGCGATCGGCGGCGTGCTGGTGCTCGGGCCTGACGTGGGCGCGAAGTTCCGGTATCGTCGCTGGCTCGACACGAGCGGTGTGGCGCTCGACGTTGGCGCCGGGGTCGTGCGCGAGCGGCGCTTCCGATCGCAGAGTGCCGCGCTGGTGGGTGACGTGGCGCTCAATTTCAGTGACTACGGCGCGATCGTGCTGCGCGGCTCGGCCAGCCAACGCGACGGGCGACTGGCGACGGGGCTGCATGCGGGGGCGCGGCTGGGGTCGAAGCCGGCGGTCATTGGCGGGACGGCGCTGGCGGTGGCGTTCGGGCTGCTGTTTGCGGCGCTTGCGTCGGCGTGGAATGAGTAGCGCGTTCTGCTGCGGTTTCTGCACCCGCGCGGCGCATCGTGGCGTCTGACGGCGTTGCCCACGCGCAGTGCTGCGAGTCTCTCGCACGAGTAGAGCGCTGTCGCACGCATGACTTTATCGGAGGCCAATTGACGGCACCGCAGCGCAGCTGGGTGGCGCAGGTGTTCGGCCTGTTCTTCGCGCTGATCGGCGGCGTGATGAGCGTTGGGAGCGTGGGCGCGTATCTGCGTGACACGGGGATCGCTGCGAACGGCGCGCGGGGGTGGGCGCGGGTGGAGCGGACGTCAGTGTCGCGCAGTACGGAGGAGGGGAACGAATACCGCGTTCGCTACCGGTTTGCGGCCGACGACGGGCGAGCCCTCGTGGCGGAGCGCGGGGTGCCGAAGCGCGTGTGGCGGGGGCTGAAGCCGGGCGACAGCGTCTTGGTGATGTATGCACCCGAGCAGCCGACGAGGAATTTCCCGGCGGAGGGGGGCGGCGTGCGGTCGGTCGGGGTGCTGGTGCTGGCGGTGGTGATCGGCGTGGTGTTCGTGGGGCTGGGTGGAGGAATCGTGGTGGGGGTGGTGCGGGGGAGTGGTCATGGTCCGTGACGACAGCCGGGCTGCGACGCAGCGACTGGTTGCTGACCTCGTTGGGGCCCACCTCTCGACCCCGGTTCGACGACCTTACCACCGCGTCGTCCAGCACCGATGCGTGGGTGCAGTTGATGCAGCCGAAGTGAGCGAGACACAGCATCGGCTCTTGTGCGATGCGTCTTTGGCGACGTTTTCGGCGACGTTTTCGGCGACGTTTTGTGCCGAATCTGGCCACAGCGCACGCAGGCGCGCCACGTCGACGGGCAGCATCGCGGAGATCGGCGACGCCAGGAGCTGACCGCCGCGTGTGGCGACAATTACTTGCGCGTAGCTGGCTCCCGCTGTGAGACTCGAGGCCACAAGTGCCGCGAGGATCGCCAGGTCGCGGCGGAAGGCTCGGTGCGGCAAGACGATCGTCGGGATGTGGTCCGCTTGCGCTTGCAACGCTCGTCTCACGAATATATTGTCATAATGTGACGTGTGAGCGCGCGTGGCGTCGGACGCCGGTCGGCACAGTGCCCGCGCGAGGTGACCCAACGACCGGGCACTGGGTATGCCATTTCGTTGTGTCGTGATCTGCCCCCGAACCGCTGAGGCCGTGATGACGTCCCGTGCCATGCTCCTGCTCCTGAGTGTCGCCGCGACCGCGTGCTACGATTCTCCAGTGGCGCCCGCCCGCCCACCCGAAGGGCTGCCGGTGACGCTGCGGGAGCTGAGCGCCACCGACGCGTGGACCTGGGGGAGCCCGGTGATCGCGCAGGGCGATTCCGTCATCCTCACCGCCGTGCTCGGAGGGATGGACTGCGTTGGCGTGAGCGCGTCGGCCGGCCTCTCGAATGGACGCCTCGTCGTGACGATCATCTCGCGCGCGCCTGGGGTGCTGACAGTCTGTCCGATGATCGCGCGCAGTGCCGCCTTCCGAGCCGTCGTGCGGCCGGCCCCCGCGGGCCGCTACACGGCGGTACTGCGACAGCGGTTCGAGGCTCCCCCGCAGGCGCCGCAGGAGCGGGAGGTCGTCCGAGCCCCGGTGGTCGTTCCCTGACCGGGTCGGCGCCGAGATCGGTGGCCTGATCATTGTGGGGCACGCCACGGTTGCCGCCGGAGCGGGCTCGGCGAAGGGGAGGGCGACACTTCGCACGGCTGGCCTGTCGGCGGTGCACGCACAGGTACCTCCGTGGATCCGACCCTACGAGGGGCTGACCCCTCGACCTCGGTTCGACTAGCTTCCGCCCCTCGTCACCGCGCTTTCATTAGCTAATCAATGGCTAATGGATGAGCTTGGCGGCGACTGGGGAGGCCGTTTCTCCCCTAGGGACAGGTGGCCGAGCGGTTGAAGGCGCACGCCTGGAAAGCGTGTGGGGTCGAAAGGCTCTCGTGGGTTCGAATCCCACCCTGTCCGTGCTCTCTTTTTCACCCGGCGCGGCAGCGGGTCCGGCCCGTCAGGGCACTTCTGTCGGTGACGTGCGTATTCAGGCATCATGCTCTTCGCCCAACTGACGATCACGCCCCGCCGCGCGAGTTGTCTCGCCGTGCTCACGCTGTGCGCCGCGCCGCTCCTGTGTGGCGCCCAGACTCCGGCGCCGCCCGTCACTGCCGTCACGTCAACTGTCGGCCCGACGACGCCGGCAGAGTATGCCCGGAAAGCACAGGCCGACTTTGAACGGGCGCGTCTGGAAAGTCTGGGCTTCAGTTCCGGCGGTGCCACCTCGGAACCCGACGTCCAGTTCGGCAGCATTTTCTACTGGAACAACAACAACGACGTGCCGCCGCGTCCCGAGCGGCCGGAGATCGGCGCGGCCCGTCGCCGGCTGCTCGAAGCGCTGCACGCCGCTGGACAGTCGGTACCGTCCGATGATTGGGTCGCTGGCCAGCGTGTGAAGTACGCCGTCGAAGCGAAGGACATGGCCGCAGCCAACGCTGCGATCACGGAGTGCAAGGGCACGCCTTGGTGGTGCTCGACGCTGACCGGCTTCGTCAAGCATGAAGCGAATGACGCACCAGGGGCCGAGCGGGCTTTCACTACGGCGCTGTCACAGATGCCGGAGGCGCAGCGGTGTGCGTGGCAGGATCTGTCGCCGTGGCTGAAGAAGGCGGACAGCCTGGCGTTTCTCGCGAAGAGCTGCGCGGACCGACTCGTGTACAGCCAACGCCTGTTCTGGCTTGCCAAACCGTTCGCGCATGTCGATGGCAATGACCTCCGGAATGAGTTGTATGCGCGGCGCACGTACAACGCCATCGAAGCCAATACCGCCACGGTGTATGGGCCATGGAAATCGGAGTTCGGCGACTCGCAGCTCCGCTATGGCTGGCCGGTGGCGTGGTCGCGGCAGAACACGATCGTGAGTCGTGCGGGACAGATGGTGTCGAGCACCATCGGGCACGAACGAACGCCGAGTCACGACTTCATGCCGAGCCCTGCGGCGCTGGCCAATCCGCTCAATGCGACGCCAGCCGACTATCCGTTCAATGCGCGCTACGCGCAGATGCGGTACGGCCCACGCTATGCGCCGGGGGGCTTTCAGGACCTCGGCGGCCAGCTGGTGAGGTTCCGGCGCGGCGACTCGACGCTGCTGGTTGGCGCATACGTACTCGAAGGCAAGGCGCGGTACGAGCGTGGAAAGACGCGCGCCGCCCTCGTGCTCGAGCGAGGACCCACGGAGCGCATTTCGCGGATCGTGAAGGATGGGCAGCCGCTGCGTGGCGCCATCGAAACGAATGCCGGGGTGTTCCGCGATACGCTGCTCGCGAGCATCGAAGTGCTGAGCGAGACGCGGAAGTTTGCGGGGCGGTTCCGAACGGGTGTGGTCGCGATTGAGCCGAATGCGGTGCTGTCCGACCTGTTGCTGCTGTCGGTCAAGGCGTCCGAGGCCGCATCGGCGGGGCTGGCCGGGGTGGCCACGCTGGAGTCGGTGCTCACCACGGCACTGGGCGGAACCAACATCGGCGATGGCCAATCGTTCGGGGTGTTCTGGGAGTACTACGGGAACCCGGGCGCCACCGTGACAATTTCGATTGCGCCGATGGATACCGCGGGTGGCTTCCGCCGGCTCGGTTCGCTGTTCCGGCTCGGAGGCGTGGCGGGCGGCGGCGCGTCACTTCGCATCCCGGATCCCGCTCAGCCCGATGGTGGCCCTGGGCGCCGGTTGACGCTGACCATGCCGGAGGTCAAGCCGGGCCGGTACCGGCTCGCGGTCGAGGTGTCGATGCCAGGTGCGCCGTCCGCCCGTCGCGAGATCGTGCTCCGGGTGCCCGAAGGCCCGCCCGCCGCAATGCGCTGACGCCGATACCCGTCCGGTCTGGCTGGTCTGGAGGGTGGTTTGCGGTCGGTCGCGGTCGGATGTCGCCCAACGGCATCGGCTTACGATTTACACAGGGCCCCGCCTCCTCTATTGACGCGGCCCGTTCCGGCGGCGAGCTTCGGCCAACCTACTCCCAACGGATCTCGTGGGCGGGCCGTCAGAGACACGTCCTTGTGACGCGCACTCTCGGAGTAAACCGGCTTGCCTCACCCACACCCTGAGGTGCTGAGTGCAGATTTACTCCGTACGCCGTCTCTTGCCCGCCGTGGCAAGCGTGATTTTTGTTGCAACCGCCGCAGCGCAGGGCGGGTCGCTCACTGGTCGCGTCACGACCAAGGATGCGGGGCGACCGCTGGACAATGCGCGGATTACCGTCTCGGACGGCGCCCGGACCGCCGGCGTCGCGACCAGCGGTGAGACCGGCCTCTACGCTGCGCCGAATGTCGCCGCGGGTACGTATACCGTGACGGTGAGTCGGATTGGCTATCAGTTGCAGCGCTTCCCGGGCATTGCGATCCGGGCCGGTCAACCGACGCAGCTGAATGCAGCGCTCGATGAAATCCCGACGCAGCTGAACCAGGTGGTGACCACCGCGTCGCGCAAGCCGGAGAAGGCGCTCGACGCTCCGGCACAACTCTCGGTGGTCACGCGCGAAACCATCGAGCGCAAGCCGTCGATCAGCGTCGCCGATCTGGTCAAGGGTCAGCCCGGCATTGACGTCTCCAACGGTGGCATCGCACAGTCGATGATCGTGGCGCGCGGCTTCAACAATGCGTTCAGCGGCTCGCTGCTCATGTTGCAGGACTACCGGTTTGCCGGTGTGCCATCCCTCCGCGTCAACGTGCCATATCTGTCGCTCGGCCAGTCGGAAGACATCGAGCGCGTGGAACTCCTGCTTGGCCCCGCTTCGGCGCTCTATGGCCCGAATTCCGGCGCCGGTGTGCTGCACGTCATCACCAAGTCGCCGTTCTCTTCGCAGGGCACGACGTTGTCCGTGCAGGGTGGCCAGCAGAGCATTTTCCGCGGCGCGATCCGGCATGCCGGCACGGCGGGCAAGCGCTTTGGCTACAAGCTGAGCGGCGAGTACATGAGCGGTGAGGATTTTCAGTACAACGACCCAGGCGAGCCTGCACAGATCTCGCGTCCGTTGACGCCGGGTGGCACGCGCCAGCTGGTCGCGAACCGGCGTGACTTCGGCTTCGAGCGGCTGAACGGCGAAGCCCGCATGGATATCCGTCCGACCGACAATTCGGAGTTCATCACCACGGTCAGCATGACAAAGATTCCGAGCGCGCTCGAGCTGACGGGTGCCAACGGCGCCTCACAGATTCGCAATTGGACCTACCAGAACTACCAGCAGAGAGTCCGGATCGGCCGGTTCTTCGCTCAGGGCTTTGCGAACATCAGCAACTCGGGCAACGAGGATGGCCGCGATTCGCGTGGAACCTTCCTGCTCCGCAATGGCCAGCCGATTGTCGACAAGTCGCGCGTCTTTACCGGTCAGCTCCAGCACGGCTTTGCGATCAATGATGGGCGGCTCGACTTCACCTACGGCGGCGATTTCATCAAGACGAATCCGCGGACCGAGAATACGATCAACGGCAACAACGAGTTGGTCGATGACGTGACCGAGTTCGGTGGCTACGTGCAGGGCAAGGCGCGCCTCAGCAGCCGCGTCGACTTCCTTGCCGCGTTGCGAGTGGACAAGACCAGCGTGATCGACGGGCAGTTCATCTCGCCGCGTGCGGCGCTGACGTTCCGGACGGCGGAGAACCAGTCGCTCCGCTTTACGTTCAATCGGTCGTTCAACACGCCGGCGAACTTCTCGTTTTTCCTCGACCTTGCGGCCACGCCGGATATTGCCGGATTCCGCCGCAATCCGGGCCTGACGCCGTTCAACCTTCCCACCTACGACGCGATTGCAACGGGCAACCGGCCGAAGGTCGGCATGCAGTTCGATCGCAGCTGCAGTGCGACCAGCGGTTTCGGCAGCCTCTGCATGCGCTCGCCGTTCATCAGCAATGGGTCGACCGTGGTCGGTGCGAGCGCAGCGACCGGTGTGCCGGCGCTGGTGCGCTTCCGGCAGCCCGTGTTCATCGGTGCACTCGCGCAGGGGTACTTGGCGGCGGTCGGTGGCAACACCACGCTCGCCACGGCACTGGCCACAGCGGTGGTGAATCGCCTCGCCGCCTCGACGCCGACAAATGCGCAGATCGGTACGGTCGGTCGTCTCGGCAGCGCGCTCATCGCGCCGACCGACGTGACCGATCTGAAGCCGTTGAACGCGTCCTTCGACAACACGTTTGAAGTCGGCTACAAGGGGCTCGGCATGGCCGGGAAACTGTCGTTCGATGTGAGCGCCTGGGGTCAACAGCGCGGCGGCGGCGCAATCACGGCGTCGTTGACGACGCCGTG
>JANNVN010000255.1:0-13454 GCA_031414435.1 Gemmatimonadaceae bacterium | reverse complement strand
GGCGGCGTGGCGCTGGACGTCTACGAAGAAGAAGAGGGCATCTTCTTCGAGGATCACTCGGACCGGGTGCTGCAGGATGACGAGCTGGCGCGACTGATGACGTTCCCCAATGTGCTGATCACCGCCCACCAGGGGTTCCTGACCCACGAGGCGCTGGCAGAGATCGCGCGCGTCACGCTCGAGAGTGTGTGCCGCTTTCGCGATGGGCTGCCGCCCGTTGAGGACCGTGTCGTGATGTGAGGGGATTCCGCCGGCGCTGGCTGGCTTCACCACCAAAAGCATGAGGAAGACCACTGTGCCGAAGTCATCCAGCACTGCCGCCGCGCCCCCGCGCGCTCCGACGCGCCCGCACCACAAGCGCGGCCAGGTGGCACACAGCAACGGACGTTGCCGAATCGTGCTCACCGGTGGGCCCGGCGGCGGCAAGACGACGGCGGCCGATCTCTTTCGACGCGAGATCGGCGAGCGCGTGGTCGTCGTTCCCGAGGCCGCCACGATGGTGTTCTCGGGAGGATTTCCGCGCTCCACCGAAAAGGGCGGTATCCTCGGCGCGCAGCACGCGATCTACCACGTACAACGCAATCTGGAGGATGTGCAATCCGCGCTCTATCCCGAGCGAATTCTCCTCTGTGATCGCGGCACGGTGGATGGCGCTGCCTATTGGCCGGGTACGCAGCACGCGTTCTTTGCCGGGCTTGGTACCACGCTGGATGAGGAACTGGCGCGTTATGACGGTGTGATCTTCTTCGAGAGCGCTGCGGTCGGTGGGATCAGCATCGAAGGCGGCAATCCGGTGCGCACCGAATCCATGGAGCAGGCGGCGGCGCTCGACTCGCGGCTGCGCCGCCTCTGGGCGCGCCATCCGCGCTTCGTGCTGGTGCGGCACGATCACTCTTTCTTCAAGAAGATCAGCTTCGGCCTCGCGGAACTCGATGCCATGGTGGCTGAACTGACGGTAGCGCGAGGTCGCGCCGCCGCTCGCAGGGCCACCGACAGTCGAAAAGGATAGTGGCGCGAACCATCGGACTCGACAGCGATCGCGGCGGCCGAGCCGACGCACGCGCTGCCTCATGTCGGCAAACTCAATCGCAGCACGTCTCGCGCGACCTCTCTGCGCGTCGGCGTGTCAGGCGAACGACGACAGCGCAACACATCGAGTGCGGTAATATCTGATTGGCACGGCGCTGACCCGCCGTCTCTTCGACGACTCCAGCGCACTCCAGCGGTCATGCCAGAGGCGGTCCGGTTGATGATTCCCGTTGCTCCCGCACCGATTCACGCACCGGCCATTTCGCCCGCTCAGGACACGCTACTCGCAATGGCGCTCTCCGCCGCGATCAGTCGTACGGAGGATCGGGCACTGCGCTGGCCCGACTTCTCCGACATGTCGGGCCTGTTGGCGGAGGCCTACGGCGTGCAGGAGTGGGCGCCACTCTGGTCGCGAATGGGGCGACCGACCGCCACGGCGCTCCAACTGCTGAAGGCGCTGCAGGCGGTGACGGCCCGCGGACTCGATCCGCGCGACTATGACGTGGACCGGCTCGCCGCGTTGCTCGACAGTGGTCTGGTGACGCCGGAGAGAACGGTCGCCTTTGACGTCACGATGAGTGTGGCCGCGATTCGCGTGCTGCACGCGTTGCGCTTCGGACGCATTCGTCCCACGGCCGCCCATGCGCACCTTCGCCTGCCGATGGATGCCGTGGATCTCTGCGCGGAATTTCGTGCGCTGGTGACCTCCGCAACACCCGCCGCCGCGCTCGACGTCGCAGAACCACCATACATCCACTATGTGCTGCTCAAACAGGCGCTCGGCGTCTATCGCGAACGCGCCCGGACCGATACGGCCGTCATGCAGCAGATCGCGAAGATCGAGCTGACACTCGAACGATGGCGCTGGCTGCCGCACCACTTCACTGCGGCACCGATCATCGTGAACATCCCGGCGTTCCGCCTCTACGCGTTGTCGCCGGACGGCGATCGCGAGGCCGACATGCTGCGGATGGATGTGGTGGTCGGCAGCGCCTACAATCACCGCACGCCGGTGTTCAGTGACGCGCTCGAGTCAATCGTGTTCGCGCCATACTGGGATGTGCCGCAGAGCATCGCGGTGGCGGAGCTCCTTCCGCTGGCGCGTCGTGATCCGCACCTGCTGGAGGTGAATCACTACGAAATCGTAAGCACCTCGGGACGGGTGCTGGCACCATCAGCGGCGGCATTGCGCTCCGTCAAAGCAGGCACCGCGAGAATCCGGCAACTGCCCGGCGGCAGCAACGCGCTCGGCACCGTGAAATTTCTGTTTCCGAATGAGTTCAACGTGTACCTGCACGACACGCCGGTACAGGCGGCGTTTCAGCGGACACGTCGCGACCTCAGCCACGGCTGCATTCGGATCGCGGAGCCGTTTGCGCTGGCCCGGCTGCTGCTGCGGAACGTGCCGGGGTGGGACTCCACCGCCATCGCCACGGCAATGGGTCGAAAGACTCCGCAGCGCGTCGAGCTGCCGCAACCGGTACCGGTGCACATCCTCTACGGCACTGCGGTGGCTCGCGAGGATGGCACCGTGTTGTTCTACGACGACATCTACGGTCTCGACGCGGAGTTGGAGCGACTGCTGCGCCGCGGCTATCCGTATCAGGTGCTGCCGCATTGAGACGCGAGCTGGCGTGCAGCGCAGAGAAGCACTGATGACCAATGGCACAGTCGCAATTCCGGCTGTCCGATCACTGCGGCAGACCATGAGGCGTGTGATGTTGAGTGCCATCGCTGTGCTTCTGGTCGTGGTGCTTGCCGCCTTCGGCGTTCTGGTGATTCTGAGTCCGGGCACGCCAGAACCGATTCTCGATGATCAGGGCGGTGTGCTCGCAGGCAGCATCTCGGAGAAAACTCGAGTCACAATCAATGGCGTTGCGCAGGGGATGTTCATCAGGAGCAGGAACTCGCAGAATCCCGTGTTGCTCTATGTGCACGGCGGTCTCCCGGACTACTTCCTCACAACGCGGTATCCAACGGGCCTCGAGGAGTACTTTACGGTTGTCTGGTGGGAGCAACGTGGTTCCGGACTGTCATACAACCCCGACATTCCACCGGAAACCGTGACCCCAGAGCAACTCGTGTCCGACATGCTGGAGTTGACGAGGTATCTTCAGCGACGTTTCGGTCGGGAGAAGATTTACCTGATGGGGCGTTCGGGGGGAACGTTCATCGGCATACAAGGGGCTGCACGTGCCCCGGCGCTGTACCATGCTTACATCGCTGTGGCTCAAATGACAAATCAGCTGAAGTCAGAGAAGCTGGCTCACGCGTACATGCTCCAGCGTTACAGGGAAGCCGGGAACACCAGGATGGCCCAGCGGCTCGAAGCGGCGCGCGTCGGCGATACTGCGCCGCTTCCGGATTCGTACCTCAAGGTCCGTGACGTGGCGATGCACGAACTGGGCATTGGCACGACTCGAGACATCAGGTCCATTGTCACGGGGCTTTTCGCGCGATCCTTGCTGAGTCGCGAGTACACGCTGCGCGAGAAGATCGGGTTGTGGCGCGGCAAGCTCTTCTCCGGCCAGCGTCTGTGGAATCTCCAGCTGGCAACTGACCTCACGACGAAGGTGACCCGGCTCGAGCTTCCGGTCTATTTTTTTCACGGCGTGTACGACTACACCGTCTCCTATCCACTGGCCAGGTCATACTACGAGCACCTCGATGCGCCCGTGAAGGGTTTCTACACATTCAGCCAGTCGGCGCACAGCCCCATATTCGAGGAGCCGGACAAGGTGCGCAGGATCATGCAGTCCGACGTATTGACGGCATCGACGTGGCTGGCTGATCCGGAGTAAGCTCTCGTCGCACAGCTGTCGCGGTGTTCGGTGTCGACCTGAACCGCACAGTGTTGACATCACGACGTGCGCGGCTCGCAAGCGCGAGAATCGCTGTGCCAGAGAGACTGACGCGAATCGCGCTAGGTAGATTCCGCACCGCTGCGGCGACGGTGCAGGCACATAAGTTTCGCGAAAGGTACTGTCCACGGGATGCGTGGCGCGCATACCTGCTTCACGCAGCGTAAGGTGCGCGATCGACGTTAGTGACTGTGGTCGCTGCAGACGCGGGGTGCTGGATGTCACACCGGTCGCACGCCGTTCATACCGTACCGAACACGTGGGTGCCGGAACAGTGCGCGCCTCCGTTGTACTGATCCGCCTCCATGCGACGCATCTGCCCTTGCTCCTGCTGGTGCGTCTTCGCGTTCCTGTGATCGTGCTCGTGCGACTGTCGACCTGATCCGATGGCGCGCTGCCGTGATCGTTGTTCACTCTTCTGCTTTGGAGACGTCCATGCGTGCACTCGCTTCGACAATCACGATTGCTTTGCTGGCGCTGGCCCCATCGATCGTCCACGCGCAAGGAGACAGGCGCTCCTCGCGCTGGTCCCTCGAAGTCACGGGTGATGGTGCCTTCCCGACCAGCAAGCTCGGGGGTGCTAAGCTCAAGGCCGGTTTCGGTTTTGGCGCCAGTGTGCAGGCGCGCCTGCAACAGCATCTCCAGGCCTACGCAGGCTGGGAGTGGCACCGGTTCACGTCAGACGAATTCGTGAACTCCCGAACGACCGACGTCGAAGAAACCGGCTACACCTTTGGCCTGCGCTTTGCGCATCCGTTCACCGGTGGAGTGACAACGGGTCAGGGAAGGCGCGGGGCGCCTGGGTACTGGCTGCGCGCAGGTGGCTTGATCAATCACATCGAACTCGAGGACGAAGATGGCGACATCATCGGCGACACTAAGCATGGTCTTGGCTGGGAAGTCGGCGCTGGTGTGACTGTTCCACTCAGCGATCGGCTTGCGCTGACACCGGGTGTGCGTTTCCGCTCACTGCCCCGCGATCTCTCGCTGGGATCGACGACGCGTTCGGTAACACTGAACTACGCGATGGCGACCGTGGGATTGACGTTCGCATTCTGATTCTGGGCCCGGCTGGGCGACGCCATTCTGCTCGTCGAACCGCACCGAGAGCACTGATGGCCGGGCACGCTGTCATGCTTCGTCGGACGCTTCGCTGGCTTGCTGGCATCATCGGCGTGATCATGCTGGTCGCGACACTGTACGCGGTGTCACTGCGCGCACACGCGCCTCCACTGCTCGACAGCGCGGGTCGCAAGATCATCGGTGGTATCGCAACGCTCGAGCCTGTGACGCTGAACGGTACGCAGCAATGGATCAGTGTCCGGGGCCGAAGTGCCTCCCTTCCCGTGTTACTGTACCTGAGCGGAGGGCCGTGCGGATCCGAAATGGCGTGGATGCGGCACTATCACGCGGCACTCGAGCGCCACTATCTGGTCGTGAACTGGGATCAACGGTGTGCCGCGAAGAGTTACGGTGCCGCAGACTGGGAGCGTCTCGCCCCATCAGATTTCGTCGCCGACGCCGGTATCCTGATCGACACCCTGCTCACGCGGTATTCGCAGCGCAAGCTGTTGCTCGTGGGCAACTCATGGGGAAGCATGCTTGGGCTGCGCGTCGCGGCCCGATGGCCTCAGAAGCTGCATGCGTATGTCGGTGCGACGCAGCAGGTGAGCGTTCAGGAGACCGATTCGCTCGGCTGGGCGTTGACCCGCGCGGCGGCACTGCGCGGTGCGCGCGCACAGGACGTCGAGGCACTCGATGAACTGGGCCCTCCTCCCTACTCGCGCGAGCACTTTCTGCGGCGCTACCTGTCGCTGATCAATCTCCAGAATCGATACGGAGGGACGCCAAGGGCCAACGCTGCCGCAAGCGGTCAGCTGCGCGTCGCGCTCACGGCGCCGGAGTACGGAGCGATGGATCGGCTGCACTGGGTGTGGTCGCTCAAGCGTGGGTGGGAAACCGTCTACTGGCAACTCGCGCAGGAGAGGCTCGATTTCGAGCGTGAGATTCCGGCGCTCGATGTGCCAGTGTACCTGCTGCTGGGTCGCCGTGACCTGGTGGTTCCGCCGGACCTGGCCGAGCGGTGGCTCGCACGGCTGAAGGCACCGCGGAAGGAGATCATCTGGTTCGAAGGTGCCGGGCATACACTGATGGTTTCTGAGGCTGCCGCGGTGGGCGCGTTCCTCATCGCGCTGCCGATCCCACCATGATCTCCACCGCACACATCGACGGTGTGGTTGCGCCCGGCTTCGAAAGCGTGCGCGTCGAGTTCGCGCGCAACTTCGCAAAACGTGGCGAGATCGGCGCCGCCATCGCGGTCTACTGGCGTGGCGAGAAGGTCGTCGACCTGTGGGGCGGCCGTCGTACACCCGAGGGTGACGCGCCGTGGAACCGGGACACCATGGTCGCTGTCCAGTCCGCGACCAAGGGCCTCTCGGCAATGACGCTCGCCATCGCCAACGCCCGCGGCTGGCTCGACTACGACGCACCCGTCGCGCGCTACTGGCCCGAATTCGCGCAGCACGGCAAAGCCAAAATCACCGTGCGACAGCTCCTTGGTCACGAAGCGGGGCTCGTCGTCCTGGACGAGACGCTGACGATCGAGAAGTTGGGGGACCTGGACGGTTTGGCTCGCGTGCTCGCGCGCCAGAAGCCAGCCTGGCCGCCGGGCACGCGCCACGGCTATCACACGATCACCCTCGGGCTCTACATGCAGGAGCTCATTCGGCACGTCGACCCGGCGCGGCGCACACTCGGCCGCTTCTTCCACGACGAAATCGCCGTACCGCTGGATCTCGAGTTCTACATCGGGCTGCCGCCGGAGATTCCAGGCGACCGCCTCGCGAGCGTCAGGACCTTGTCTCCTTGGCGTGGCCTCCTCGCGCTGCGGTATACGCCGCTTTCGCTGACCATGAAGATGATCCGTCCGGGCTCACTGCTTCGCCGGTCGTTTCTGGGGCTGAACGTGAACCCGAATGACCGGCGCTATCTCGAAGTCGAGGTGCCGGCAGGCAACGGTGTTGGCACGGCGCGCGCACTGGCGCGAGCCTATGCCGCCTTCGCCGAGGGTGGCGCCGAGCTCGGGATCACGCCAGAGACGTTCGCCCGGATTGCGGCGCCGCCCGGAGTCGCTCATCCGAAAGACGAAGTGCTCGGTGTGCCGAGTTACTTCTCGCTTGGCTTCCTGCGTCCTGGCCCCGAACTCGCTTTTGGCTCGACGCAACGCGCGTTCGGTGCCCCCGGTGCCGGCGGTTCGTTTGCCTTCGCCGATCCCGACGAGCGGCTCGGCTACGCCTACGTGATGAACAAGCTCGACTTCTACCTGGCGAACGATCCGCGCGAGCGAGCGCTGCGCGACGCGGTGTATCGTGCCATCGCTTTCGCGCGCTGACAAGGACGCGCGCGGGCGGCAACCAGTGCGCAGTGCGGTACCGAGTGGCCTTCCTGGCAGTACGAGACGGCCAGCGACAATGTGCACCTTGCGAAAGTCGCTGCGCCGTCAGTGAGGCACGTGCCAGCTCCGAGTTCTCCGCGACCGCGAGGAAAGCGGCGTGCTGGACTGCAACCGCCTGCGCCTCGAGGCGTTGCGCGCCTGCGCGACGTGTACGTTCCAACTGCGTCCCGTGACGGGAACCCGCGTGGCTCTCTGCACCGCGCCGGGTTTACACGTCCTCCGTGGCAGCCAGGTTGTGCGTCACTGTCACCGGAGTCGACACCGTGTTACAAAAAGTCACGGCGAGGCCGACGGAAGTCGAGCTCGCCCAGCGCGCGGTTGCGCTGCAGCATGCGATCTTCCACAGCGTCAATTTTTCCAAGATCGCCACGGACGAACACGGCGTCATTCAGATCTTCAATGTCGGCGCTGAACGAATGCTCGGCTACTCCGCGGCGGAGGTGGTGAACATCGTCACCCCGGCGGAGATCTCCGATCCCAGCGAGCTGATTGAGCGCGCTGAAGCGATGAGCGCAGAGTTCGGGTGTCTGATTACGCCGGGCTTCGAAGCGCTGGTCTTCAAAGCTGCGCGCGGGCTGGAAGACATGTACGAGCTGACCTATGTCTGTAAAAATGGAAACAGGCTTGCGGCCATGGTGTCCGTGACGGCGCTGCGCGATGCCGACGATCTCATCATCGGCTACCTGCTGATCGGCACCGACAACACGGCACGGAAGCGTATCGAAGCGGAACGTCAGCAGCTACTTGACCGACAGGCGGAAACGTATCGGCAGCTGTCAGAAGCGAACATCACGCTGCGCCACAGCGAGCAGAAGTTGGCCGTGACGCTCAATGCCATTGGCGATGGTGTGATCGCCACCGATGCCGATGCGTGCGTCACGCTGCTGAATCCGGTGGCTGAACAGCTCACGGGCTGGACGCACATCGAGGCGCTGGGTCGTCCGATTGCAGACGTGTTCACGATCATCCGTGAGGAGACACGCCTCCCGGCAACGATTCCAGTGCACTTGACGCTCGCAAACGGTACTGCGCAGGCGATGGCGAATCACACGATTCTCATTGCCCGCGACGGCACCGAGCGCGCCATCTCCGACAGCTGCGCCGCGATTCGCAGCCGGGACGATCAGGTGATCGGTGCGGTGATGGTGTTTCGTGACGTCTCCGGCAAGTATGCGGCGGAGCAAACGCTGCGCGACAGTACCGCCATGATGCAGACCGTGTTGAGCACCGTTGCGGACGGCATCATCACGATGCACGCGCAAGGCGGCGTGATCGAGACGGCAAATCAGGCGGCCGAGCGGATGTTCGGATACGACACGGCGGCGCTCATCGGCACGTGCGTCGGACTGCTGATCCCCGAGCTGGACGGCGAAGACGTTGACGGGCTGCTGGCGCACTACAACGCCAGCGATGCAGCGAGCGCCACTGGGCTGCGTCGCGAGGTCGTGGGGCGGCACAAGGATGGCCACCAGTTTCCGATTGACATGGCGGTCAGCGAAATGATGCTGCGCGGCCAACGGTACTTCAGCGGGATTCTGCGCGACATATCAGCGCGACGGCAGGCCGAGGATGACCTGGTGAACGCCGGAGCGCTGCAGAGCGCAATTTTCAACAGTGCAAACTTTTCGAGTATCGCAACTGACGCCAGAGGGGTGATCCAGATTTTCAATGTCGGCGCGGAGCGCATGCTCGGCTATTCGGCGGCCGAGGTGGTGAACACGCTGACGCCGGCGGACATCTCGGATGCCGAGGAAGTCGGCGCGCGCGCCACGGCGCTGAGCCTCGAACTGGGCACGCCGATCGCGCCGGGCTTTGATGCGCTCGTGTTCAAGGCGTCACGGGGCATCGAAGACATCTACGAGCTCACCTACGTCCGGAAGGACGGCAGCCGCGTTCCGGCGGTGGTCTCGGTCACGGCCCTGCGCGACGCCCAGGAGAGCATCATCGGGTACCTGCTCATCGGAACCGACAATACGGCGCGGAAACTGCTTGACGCCGATCAGAAGAAGCTCGATCAACGACTGCGCGATCAGCAATTCTATACCCGATCACTGATCGAGTCGAATATCGATGCCCTGATGACCACCGATCCGTCGGGAATCATCACCGACGTCAACAAACAGATGGAAGCGCTCACGGGATGCACGCGAGACGAACTGATTGGTGCTCCGTTCAAGGACTATTTCACCGATCCGGTGCGCGCAGAGGCTGGTATCCGGCGGGTCCTCAGCGAGAAGAAGGTCACCGACTACGAGCTGACGGCCCATGCGCGTGACGGGAAGAAGACCGTCGTCTCGTACAATGCGACGACATTCTACGATCGGAATCGCGTGCTGCAGGGTGTCTTTGCATCGGCGCGCGATGTCACGGAGCGCAATCGCGTCGAGGAGGAGCTGCGCCTGGCCAAGGCCGAGGCGGAGAGCTCGAGTCGCACCAAATCCGATTTTCTGGCCAGCATGAGCCACGAAATCCGGACCCCGATGAATGCGATCATGGGCATTGCCGATCTGCTGGCCAAGACGCCGCTGAATGCGGAGCAGGATAAGTATGTGCGCATCTTCCGGCGCGCGGGAGACAACCTGCTCAACCTGATCAATGACATTCTCGACCTGTCGAAGGTCGAAGCGTCGCAGCTGGAGATCGAGCGGACCGGGTTCTCGTTGAGTGATGTGCTCGAGAAAGTGAATGAGATGGTCGTGGTGAAGTCGCGTGAGAAAGGGCTCAGCCTGCTGTTCGAAATCGCCTCGGATGCCCCACCCGACCTGATCGGTGATCCGAGTCGGCTGCAGCAGATTCTGCTGAATTTGCTCGGGAACGCGATCAAGTTCACCGAAACGGGAGAGGTATCGCTGCGTGTGACACGCGATGCGACGTCATCTCTCCCGACCGCGCTGCGGTTCACGGTCAGTGATACGGGGATCGGGATCGCAGCGCCGCAGCTCGGCCGGATCTTCGAGCGCTTCACGCAGGCCGACTCGTCCACGACACGACGGTTCGGCGGATCGGGGCTCGGTCTGACGATCTCGAAGCGGTTGGCGGAGCTGATGGGCGGTCGCATCGAAGCCACCAGCACTGTCAACGTGGGCAGCGTGTTCTCGGTCGTGGTGCCGTTCGAGCGTGATGCGGCGAAAATGCGTCGGGTCACCGCGCGAGCGGGCGTGCACGAGGTTACCTCGCTGCCCACACTTCGCATACTGCTGGCGGAGGATTCGCCCGACAACTGCACGATCATCAGGGCATACCTCGCGGACACGCCGTATGCCATCGATGTGGCGGAGACGGGCGTTCTGGCCTGTGAGATGTTCGAGGCAACACAGTACGATCTGGTGCTGATGGACCGACAGATGCCAGCGATGGACGGCCTCACCGCGACGAGAAACATCCGCGCGTTCGAGGCGGCCAACGGTCGGGCGTCGACGCCGATCATCGCGGTCACGGCCTCAGCCCTGAAAGGCGATCGCGAGAAGTGCATGGCGGCGGGATCCACCGCGTTCCTCACCAAGCCGATTCGCCAGGATGTCCTGCTGCAGGCGATTCTGGAGTGCCATCTTGCGAGCGTGGCTGCGACCGCGCCGGTGGCCGGCGTCGCGTTGGTTGGGATGACTGACAGCACAGCCGGCGTCGCGCGCACGGCAGATGCTGACGCCGCTCCCATCGGCACGGGCCGAACCATCGTGCTGGTCGAGGACAGTGACGACCTGCGCGAACTTTTCACGCTCGTCCTCGAGTTGAGCGGTCACACGGTGACTGCGGCACGCGATGGCGTCGAGGGCCTCGCAAAAATCCTCACCGAGAAGCCGGAGGTCGCGATCGTGGATATCGGCTTGAGCGGGTTGGACGGCTACGAAGTCGCTCGACGGGTACGCGCCGCGCTCGGAGATTCCGTGTTGCTGGTGGCGACTACAGGGTACGGGCAGGAGAGCGATCGGCTCGCCGCGCTGGCCGCCGGATTCGATCTGCATTTCGTCAAACCGCTCGACTTCGCAACCCTGGAACATTCGGTGCAACGACAGTAGGGGGCGTGCCGGGGCCGCAGACGCCGCGCGCCGCCCGGACTGCCGGCAGTGATCGCTGATCTGGTGGCGTGCCATGCGCCTGGAACTCGTGACGTACATGAAGAGAATTCCCACTGTCACCGTTCGCGGAGCGAACGCGACGGGCACGCAGCTGGCACGGGATCCTCTGCAGGAAACCTCGCATCTCTGACTTAGCCGCCATGCGCATCGCCTTCGCTGTCCTGCTCGCACTCCACGGCCTGATCCACCTCATCGGTCCAGCGAAGGCCTTCGGCTGGGGCAACGTCACGCAGCTCAAGGAACCGATATCTCCAACCGGCGGCATCCTTTGGCTGGTCGCCGCGCTGCTGCTGATCGGTTGCGCGGTGGGTGTGGCGACCAGTGCACGCTGGTGGTGGTATCTGGCGCTTCCAGGCGCGCTGCTTTCCCAGTATCTGATCGTGCAGGCATGGGGCGACGCGAGGTTCGGCACCCTCGCCAACCTCGTCATCGCGGTGCCGCTGCTCCTGCTGGCGCTCGATGCGCGCGCCGGAAGTTTTCGTTCGCGCTTTGCCAGTGACCGCGGCGCGCTGCTGGCGCGACCGGTGCGACCGACGCCGATCGTGACCGAGGGTGACATCGCCATACTGCCAGCGCTGATGCAGACCTACCTCCGCCGCGTCGGTGCCGTCGGACGGCCACGTGTGCGCAACATGCGCGTCGCCTTCGATGCCCTCATGCGTAGCAGCGCCACCTCGCCGTGGATGACATCGACCGTCTCGCAGTACGAGTTCTTCGACCCGCCGGCGCGCCTGTTTTACATGAATGCCACCCGCGCCGGTGTACCATTCGATATCTACCACCGCTACGTCGACAGCGCGGCCACCTTCCAGGTTCGCATCGCCAGCCTTTTCCCGATGGTCGATCAGAAGGGGACGGAGATGACGAAGGCGGAGACTGTCACGCTGATGAACGACATCGTCGTGATGGCGCCTGCTGCGGTGCTCGATCTGCCATTCACATGGCAGCCGGTCAGCGATCGCTCAATCCGCGCGACCTTCACCAACGCCGGCTATACCGTCTCGGCCGAGCTGACCTTCGATGCGGCAGGTGATCTCGTCGGTTTCATCTCCAATGACCGATGGCAGGTCACCGCGACCGCCACCACGAAGTTCCCCTGGTCGACACCGATCTCCGGCTACGCAGAAGTGAACGGCATCCGGATCGGCACCAAGGGCGATGCGAACTGGATCGAGCCGAGCGGTGAGTGGACGTATGGCCGTTTCACCATCAGGGAGATTGAGTACAACGTCGTCAGGTGAAGACGCCCGAGCACTCACCTGCCTCTCGACCAGATGCAGCCGGCACTCCCTGTGTGGCACCGACGCATTGAGGGGTCAGGACGTGCCGCCCGCTGGCTCCACGATCAGCGCGTGCTGGCGCCCGTCATCAACCAGCTCGATCGTGCCGCCAGGTATCGTGACGCCATCGAGTGTGACACGTGTGCCGCGCGAACTCATGGCATGCGGCTCGCGCACGTCGATCAGGTAGTGCGCCGTCCCGAATCGATAGGTGATCCGATAGTCCGGCCATGACGCCGGCACGCATGGCAGGATCCGCAGCGTGGTGCCGACCTTCGTGAAACCCAGCAGTGCTTCGACTCCCACGCGATACATCCAGCTGGCTGAGCCGGTGTACCACGTCCAGCCGCCGCGCCCGAGATGTGATGGCGACGTATACACATCGGCGGCGACCACATATGGCTCCACCTTGTATCGCGCCACCGCCTCGGCTGACGCCGTGTGCGTGAGTGGGTTGAGCATCTGGAACAACTCGAACGCCCGGTCTCCATCGCCTCGCATCGCCGTCGCCAGCACGGCCCAGAAAGCGGCGTGTGTGTACTGCCCCCCGTTCTCGCGCACGCCGGGCAGATACCCCTTGATGTAGCCGGGGTCGGTGTCGTGGCCGTCGAACGGTGGCGTCAGCAGCTCGATCAGACGCGCATCCTCACGCACGAGTTGTGTATCCATTGCCGCCATTGCCAGCGCCTGCCGGTCGGGGCGACCGGCGCCGGAAATCACGCTCCAGCTCTGCGCGATCGAATAGATCTTGCAT
>JANNVN010000254.1:0-15407 GCA_031414435.1 Gemmatimonadaceae bacterium | reverse complement strand
GCGTCTCCGCCTCGACGCCCGCCACTTCGAGGCTCGTGCGATCCTGGACGACGATCGCGGCCCAGCAGCCTTGGCAGACCGCGGCGCGCGCTTCCGGGGGCCAGCGCTCGCTCCGGTGGACGTGCAGCTCGTCACGGTGCGACGCTTCCCTTTCACCCTGACGACTCGGCTGGAGCATCGCTTCTCCGAAGCCGTGGAAGCGCTGCGCGACCGGCTGGCGGCGGCTCGACGTGCGGCCGCCACGGCACTCCGCGACGGACGGCGGACGACCAGCACCTGGCCCGCGCGCACCCTGTTGCCCTTGATTCCGTTGATCGCCCGAAGCTGCGCTACGGAGATGCCGCTCCGACGTGCGACACTGGCCAGCGATTCGCCCGACCGTACCCGGACGCGCTTCGATGCCAGCGAGCTCCCTGAGCTGCCATACCGCGCGATAGATGGGTCGGGCACGTCGCGAGCGCCTGCCACTGTCATCGCCGTCGGAATCCGCAGGATCGTTCCCGCCCGAATCCGCCCGCGGCGGTCATACGAGAGCTTGGGATTCACCCAGCGAAGCGCGCGAACCGGAATTCCAGCCTCGTCGGCGATCGATTGCGCACTGCGCAGGCTGCCGAGACGCTCCACGCGCCAGCCACTGCGTTCGGCCGCCGGCAACGAATCGAACGCCGTCGCAAACGTGGTGCCGGCACCGACCGGTACCCGAATAGCGGACACCTCGTCAGGCGGCGTCACCCCACGCAGGAAATGCGGATTCAGATCGCGGATGACATCAATCGACGTCCCAGCTGCCTTCGATACCGCCACCAACGGTGTCCCGCCCCCGACCATGACCGAGTCATATGCAAACGCTGGCAGCGTGTCGACACGAAGGCCGTACCTGGCCGGCTCCTTCGCCACCATCGCGGCCGCGATCAGTTTCGGGACGTATGCCTTCGTCTCGCTGGGCAGGTAGCGCTGTTCCGCGAGCGCAAAGAAGCGATCCTCACCCTCGGAACCATCCATCGCCTCAGAGAAACGCTTCAACCCTCGCGAGACGCGACCAGGCCCGCCGTTGTATGCTGCCGCGGCCAGATACCAGCTCCCGTATGCATCGTGCAGATCCGTCAGAAAGTCGATCGCGCCATCTGTCGCGCGCATCGGATCGCGACGTTCGTCCACCCACCAATCCACGCGCATACCAATCCCACGCGCGGTCGGCGCCATGAACTGCCACATGCCCACCGCTGCGGCGCGCGAGTACGCGTTCGCGAGATAGCTGCTCTCGATCAGTGCCAGGTACGTCATGTCCTCGGGCAGGCCTGACTCGCGAAACTTGCGTCGCAGCATTCCATCGTATCGCGTGCCGCGGCTCATACTCCGTTCCATGTACTCGCGAGCGCGGCCGGTGAAGATGCCCACGTATTGCGCGACCATTTCGTGCGTCTCGTAGCTTCGCACGTCGATGTCCCACGTCGCTCGCGCGTCCGCCACCATCGGACCGCTGCTGGGCGCTGTTGCCGGGACGCCGTCGAAGATCGCCGAGGCCCGTGCCACGACTTCCGAGTCCGACACGACCGGCGTTGCAGCGGAATCGCGGGCGGTCGTGTCGACCGTGGCGACCGCTGTCTCGGCGACGTTGCTCACAGCCCTTGCCGGCGCCGGAGCGGTCCGGGAAGCGGGGCCTTTGCCAAACGAGCAGCCGGCCGCAGGCACCAGAAGCGCGATCCAGAAGAAAAGACGCATCACGGGGAGCTGTGAGAAGCGAAGAGAGGCGAAGCCTGCCGAACCGTCGAGTCTAGCCATGGAACACGGTGCGCGAAACCGATTGGCGGAGCACATTCGACATCCTCCTGACCACCTGATTCATGTCCACGCAACACTGGTCAGAGTGCCGGACGCCAACGCACGTTGCCACCACCGCGTCCGCGGCGTAGCGTCGCTGCATGACATCCCCGCTCCTCGCGACCTCGGCGCTCGCCGCGCTGGCCACCATCACGGCATGCGCGGCCGCTCCGCGATCAACGAACCCATCCATACGCGAAATGGATGCCACGGCCGCCATCGAGGCCCGAAGCACCCTGACCCCCGGCGCCATCGTGCGGGTGGTGGCCTACCGGCTTGACGGCATCGGGCCAAGAATCGAACTCCGCGGTGATTCGCTGGTCCATGCCGCCAGTACCATGAAGGTCCCGGTCATGATCACCCTCGCGCAGAGCGCGGATCGCGCGACCCTGCGACTTGATGACGTGATGCCGCTGACCAATCGATTCGAATCGATCGTCGATGGCTCACCCTATCTGCTGAGCCGCGACGACGACTCGGACGACAGCGTGTACGAGCGCATCGGGGCGCGCGTGCCGTTGCGCTGGCTCGCAACGCGCATGATCACGCACTCGAGCAACCTTGCGACGAATGCGCTACTCACGATCGTGCGCGCCGACACCGTCACTGCGGTGGCGCGCGCGCTGGGCGCCAGTCGCATGCGCGTCTTGCGCGGTGTGGAAGACGGCCCTGCATTTCGTGCAGGACTCAACAACGTCACCACGGCACGCGATCTCGCCGTGCTGCTGCTCGCCATCGGCACCGACAGTGCCGCCTCGCCTGCCTCATGCGCCTGGATGCGCGACGTGCTCTTTGCGCAGGCGTACAACTCCGCAATTCCGGTCGGCCTGCCAGCGGGAACGCGCGTTGCACACAAGACGGGGGATATCACGCGGGTCGAGCACGATGCCGCGTTGGTGTATCCGGAGCGCGGACCGGCCTACGTTCTCGTCGTGCTCACGAGCGGTATTGAAAATCAGGCAGAGGCCCGTACGCTCATTGCTGATATCGCCCGGATCGTTCATCGGGAGATGCAGCGGTAGCAGAGGCCCGTACGCTCATTGCCGATCTCGCCCGGACGTGCATCGGGAGATGCAGTGGAAGCAGCGCTCCAACACACCTGCGCGGCGACGCGCACCAAATGCGCGCGCGGCCGGCTGCACCACCGACGGCGACGGCGCCAGCTACCAGAGTCGCAGCAACACCGCCGTCAGTAAGGCGATGGCCTGTCCGGCGATCACATCCAGCGGGTAATGCACACCGAGCGCCACCCGGCTGTAGCCCACCAGCACGGCCAGCGGCAGCAGCCAGATGCCGAGCGAGGGAAAGGTCAGCGCATACATCGCCGCGACCGCCATCGATGCGGCAGAGTGGCCGCTCGGAAAGCTGAAGCGATCGGGGGCTTCAGCCAGCGTCGTCCCCTTCCGGGTATCGGCCGGTCGTTCCCGGCTCACGCTGCGCTTGATGATCTGTGAGATCAGGAACGCCACCAGCAAGGCAACGGAGGTGTGCGCCGCGGCAAACATGCTGCGCTGAAAAAACAGGCCCACCAGGCAGGCCACCACGGTCACGCGCGCACCACCCAGATGCGTCATCAGCATCCAGAAGTCCCGCCACCCTTTCGGGATGTCAGGGCTGAGCCGCAACCGGTAATACCAGAAAAGATCCCGGCGCAGGAGGCGTGTCAGCAGAGAACCATTCATGCGCAGAAAAATACCCTCGAGTGGCCTGTGCAGGGTAACGGCCCTGTCCCGTGCCGACATCGATTTGCCTACGTTTACATAGCCAATTCAGTTACACCACAGCCGGCTTTTCGATTACGGCTCACCTCGCTCGTTCGGTACAGGCAGTCCGGCACAGGCAGTCCGGTACAGGCAGTCCGGCACAGGCTGCTCGCGAGGCGCTGCGCCACTCACGCGCCGGGCGCTCCGGCGGTCGGCGATGCCGCTCTTCCCTCCACGTTCGACATATGCACGCGCAGCATCACATCTCGCGTTGGCGTCGGATCCGCCAGAGAGAACGCGTCCGGCACCAGACGCCGAAAGGCCTCGACGGCGTGCTGCCAGCGACTCGCCCCTTCCGCGCCATCCTCAGCATCGAGAATCTCGACGCTGCCGTGCACCACGACGCTGCTCCAGTCGAAGAGGCTGCGCACCTCGTCGACCTCGAACGCCACCCACGGCTGGTGCTCGAGCATTGCGACCTTGGTTCCGCTACCGGTGCGCAGATAGATCCACTCACCATCGGCAACGAAATGCAGCGGTTCGATATCCACACGTTGCCTGTAGGCGTAGGCAAGCCGGCCGACGTGATGCGCGCGCAGGAGCGACTGACACTCCGCAGCAGTCAAAGTCCGGAAGGTGATGGGCATGGTGCGATCCGGGAATGGGAGGATGGCTCTTTGACGAAAGCTACGCGATGATCCCCGGCCACGGCGGGAACGACTCGGCCGGACCTGCGCTTCTGCAACACACGTAACTTCACGGCTTGCCGCGCCTCCGGAAAGCGCCATGCCCGTGCCCTCTGCCTGCACCCTTCGCTCCCATCCGTGCCCGCGTCCCTCCACGATCTCCCGTCGCATCTCGCCGAGCGCGTGCGCCAGAGCACTAACGCGCCCGCAGGTCCTGGGCGGGGCGAGTTCGTTCTGTATTGGGCGCGCACTGCCGCACGCGCGCACGAGAACCCGGCACTCGACGTCGCGGTCAGCCTTGGCGCCTCGCTGGGGCTGCCGGTGTTCGTGTACCACGCGCTCTCCGAGCGATATCCGTTTGCGAGTGATCGCCATCACATGTTCATCCTTGAGGGCGCCCGTGACTTCGCGGCGGAGCTCCGCGAGCGTGGGATTGCGACCGCCTTTCATCTGGAGCGAGACGGGCATCGAGGACCACATCTCGTCACGCTGGCAGAACGCGCAGCCGTAGTCATCACGGAACTCATGCCGGTGGCACCGCTGGCGCAGTGGACCACCGCACTTGCCAGCGCCATCGAGACCCCGGTGTGGCAGGTGGATACGGCCTGCGTCGTGCCGATGACACTGACGACGAAAGCGTTTGACCGCGCCTTTGCGTATCGCGAGGCAACGACTGCGTTGCGCAATGCACGCGTGGCCGCTGCGTGGATCGACGCGCCATACCTCGGGGCACGCCTCGTCCCTGCACTGCCGTTCACTCCGGTCGACCTCGAGACCGCAGATCTTCCGGCTTTGGTTGCAGAATGCCGCATCGATCACGCAGTCGCCCCCGTCGCCGACACGCGTGGGGGATCGATCGCCGGGTACGCGCGGTGGCACGAGTTCGTCACCACAGGCCGGATAGACCGCTACGATCGCGTACGAAACGACCCTTCGCGCGGTGACGGCGTCAGCCGGATGTCTGCGTACCTGCACTACGGCATGGTCTCACCGTTCCGGCTCGCACGCGAGGCGCACGACATGTCGGGACCCGGCGCAGAAAAGTGGCTCGACGAACTCCTCATCTGGCGGGAACTGGCCTACACCTTTTGCTTCCACCGGCCCGACCACGACACCATTGCTGCCATACCCACCTGGGCACGCGAGACGCTGCGGGACCACGAGAACGATCATCGTGAACTGTACGCGTGGGAACGCCTCGCGCGCGGGAGAACCAGCAGCGCGTTCTGGAACACCATGCAGCGTTCGCTGCTGGCACACGGCGAGTTGCACAACAGCGTGCGCATGACATGGGGCAAGGCGTTCGCCGGCTGGACGCCGAACGCCGAGGTTGCGCTGGAGAGCTCGGTCGACCTCAACCATCGCTACGCCCTCGATGGGCGCGACCCCGCCTCATACGGTGGCCTGTTGTGGTGTCTCGGCCAGTTCGACCGTCCGTTCTCGCCGCCAAATCGCATTCACGGCACCGTACGAGGCCGGGCCATCTCGGAACAGGCCACGCGCGTCAACGTTGCCAGATACAGCCAGCACGTGGCACGCCCCGCGTTCCCGTCGCTGACACGTGTGGCGGTGGTCGGCGCAGGCCTCGCAGGCCTGAGTTGCGCGCGCACGCTGGCAGACCACAACGTGGCGGTGACGATGTTCGAGAAGTCGCGTGGGTTCGGTGGCCGGTGCGCCACGCGACGCGACGGCGCCTGGCGCTTCGATCATGGGGCGCAGTACTTCACGGTGCGTGATCAGCGACTGCGTCCGCTGGTGCAGAGTTGGCAGGAGCTGGGCGTGATCGGAGTCTGGCCCGGTGTGCTGGCGGTGCGCGAACACGGCAACTGGTCGCCGGCGAAGACTGGTGTCCGGCGATGGGTTGGCATTCCAGGCATGAACGCCCTTGGCATCCACCTCGCCGCCGACCTCGACGTACAACTCGAGACGGCGGTGACCGGTATCCAGCGCGAAGGCCGGCGGTGGCGCCTGCTTTCCGACACCGGCCACAATCTCGGCGTGTTCGATGTCGTCCTCGCCTGCGTGCCTGCACCGCAGGCGTCTGCGTTGCTCACGCCACTGGCACCACCGCTTGCGGCGCGCACCACCGCAGCAACCATGCACGCCACCATGGCGACGATGGTCGTGCTGGCCGAACGCCCCGATTTTCCCTTCGATGGCGCGTTCCTCAACGATCACCCGATCCTCAGCTGGATCAGCCGAAACAACAGCAAGCCTGGCCGCCCCGCCGATGAGGCCTGGGTGTTGCACGCCACGAATGCCTGGTCGGCAGAGCACCTCGATACTGATCCCGAGACGATTGCCGCCGCGATGACCGCAGCGTTCCAGGCGCTGGTCGGACCGAGCGTGGCTCCCGTCCACCACCGTGCGCACCGCTGGCGATTCGCATTGCCGGAGCCAGTTGCGAGCGACGAGGCCTTGTACGATGGTGCACTCGGTCTGGGCGCTGCTGGCGATTGGTGTGGCGGGCCGCGTATTGAAGGCGCACTCCTGAGCGGATTTGCACTCGCGGGCCGTGTACTGACACACGCGCACTGCGCAAAAGCGTAGCACCAGACGCGCACTCCTCCATCGACATTCGTTCATGACGTACGCACGGAAGCGGCTCTGGCTCGGCATTTCAGCGGTCGGGATGACGGTGCTCCTCTGCGTTGTGGCACTCGCCTTCGATCTGCCACACCGCCTGATTCACCCCTGGGTCGATGCGAACTTTGACAGCGCGCTCGCGCTGATCGCCGCAACCTGGATGCTTCACGCAGCACTGCTGCTGCCATTCGACATCGTGGGAGGACTCATCGTGGTGCGCGAATCACCTGGCGCGCTGCGATGGATCGCCGCCTGGTTGCGCGGTATCACCGTGCAGTGGATCTGGTTCGCACTTGCGGCCGGCCTTCTCCTGCGCACCCGACAGCAGTTCGGACTGACGTTGACGTTGCTGGTGTTCCTGCTGCTGCAAATCGTGCTGCTCAGCCGGCAAGGGCTGGTGGCATGGTTGGTCGGCGGACTCCGTCTGCGCTACGCGTCACCTGCACTGGCCAGCGCATGCGAGGCCGCTGGGCTTTCGCCAACCACGGTGCGCGAGGTCTCGACGGTGGAACCCAGCTTCGTGGGCGGATGGTCCGGGCTCGACGCACGACAGCTATGGATTCCGCAGCGATGGGTGGCGGCACTCACGCCCAAACAGCTGGCCGTCGCGCTCGAGCGCCGGATCGGAGTTCGCTCGCGCGGACTTCGGCGTCGCGGCGTTCTGGTTGCACTCGCGTGGAACACCGTTGGCTTTGCGCTGGCGGCGGCCGCGCCACGGGCCGATCTGCTGACCGCCGCGGGTTTCGTCACCACGATGGCATGGTTCACCCTCTGGTCGTTCCTTGGCGTGTTGCTGCTGCCGACCGTGTCGCGCGCCGCCGTCTTCGCGGCAGATCGCTGGGCGCAGCGCTCGCACGATGCGACGGCCCTCACATCGACCATCGCACAACTCGACGCATGGCAGGACGATGAGGCGCAACGTGACCCGCGGATCGAGGCGATCTTTCACCCGGTGCCATCACGAGACGCACGATTGCGCGCCCTCGAATGCAAGGCGAGTGACGTTGCCGGCACGACGCTGGCCGACGGTGCGTGGCATGCGACGCGTATGATGCTGTTTCTGAGCTGGGCGGGACTCGGCGGGCTGGCCCGGGCCGTGCATTGCAATATCGGTCGACCGAGTGTGTGGGTCATGCTCCCCGGCGACTGATGAACGAACCGCAGCCACCGGCGGCACGATAGATTGTCGTCATGATTTCTCTTGCAAAATTGAAGCAGTCCGCCGAAGCACCACTGCACGGGGCACTCCTCGCCCTGCTCATTTTCGCAACCGCGGCCCTTCTCGGTGTGCCGTCAGCCATTGGCTTCGAGCGCCCGCTCGCGATGCCAATGGCATTTGTTCTTGGTGCACTGCTTGGCCACTGGTTCGTGCGGCCGATGTTCATCGGGCTCTGCGTACTCATGATTGTCGCCGCGATCGGAATCTGGTCGCCGGTCATTCCGCGGATGGCACGCCCGTTCGTCCGCAACGACGCGGTGAATCTCGAGACGATCGATGCGGTTTTTGTCTTCTCGAATGCCGTCAACTCGCACGGCCTCGTGGCAGGTGAAGGAGTGGACCGATTGCTGACTGGGATCGCCCTGCGTGCGCGGCGGCCGGCACTCCCCTTGATCGTCAGCGTCGTGCGGTCGACCGATCGGCAGAACGGAATTTCGTCAACCGCAGATCAGCGCGCGCTCATCGCGCTGGTGCCTGCCGTCGGTCCGGTGGAATGGATCGACTCGGTGTATTCGACCCGCGACGAAGCCGTGCGGCTGACCAGGAAGGCGTTTCTTCAGCGCTGGAAGCGTGTTGCGGTGGTCACCTCCCCGATGCATACCCGTCGCGCCTGTGCCACCGTCGAGGCCCTCGGGCTGGCCGTGACCTGCGTCGCCGCGCCGTGGCGCCGTGCGGGCTGGCCGGCACGCACCGCCAGCGATCGCCTCGTCCTGATGCAGCGGCTCGTCTACGAATCGCTGGCGTGGGCCCAGTACCGGGTCTCAGGTTGGGCGAGTTGGTCGTAGCGAACGGCAGCGCGCGCAGAAATCGCCTAGATTGACTCCGAGTCGTCCCGATAGCTCAGCTGGTAGAGCAGCGGACTTTTAATCCGTAGGTCGTGGGTTCGAATCCCACTCGGGACATTGAGCGCACAGCGCCGGCGCTGTGAAATCGAGCGGCGGAGGCGCACGGCCTGACCCTGCGCGTCTTCCCGCCCGCCTCCGAACGCTGGTCGGCGCTCACCTCGGCGATGCCCTGGCCGTGCCCGGATCGCATTTCTGGACCGCCACCAGACTGCTTCCTCGCGTCGGGTGCGGATCGCACTCTTGGACGCGCCCCCTCGCCGCCCGCCCATCGTTAGCCCTGCCCGCCGCATAACCATCGCGCCCGCCAATCGCATGGCGCTGCGCTCCGGATCACACGTCTCGACCGCACCAACGGGATCGCGACTCACGAGCACCAATGAGTCCGTGCAAGTCGACCGGCACTTTGCGCGGTGACACGGCGCCTTCTGGATCGCAGCTACGCGACGAGATGACGAGCACAACCATAGCAGAGCGTCCAGACGCCGACGTGGGCACCCTGAGTCAGCAGAGCCCGGCACAGACTGGAACTCTTTCTGAATGGCGCGATATGTGCACGGTCCTTAATTTTACGTTGTTGTCTCTCAGTCGTCCGTACCCTTTGCCCGGATTCATCCCATGCGTCGTTCTGCTTCTGTTTTCACCGCTCTGATCGCGATGTCCGCTCTCACCGCATGCGGTGGCAAGGCGGAGTCGGCGGTCGACTCAACAGCGGCAGCTGCCGCTGCATCGATGGACAGCGCCAAGGGCGCGATGGGCGCGATGGCTGACAGCGCGACTGGCGCGATGAACGCGATGGCTGACAGCGCGAAGGGCGCGATGGACGCGATGGCTGACAGCGCGAAGGGCGCGATGGGCGCGATGGCCGACAGCGCCAAGGCCAAAGCTGCCGGCGCGGCGAATGCGATGACGGCGGAGGGCAAGAAGGCCGCTGGTGCGGCGATGGAAAAGGCCGGCGCTGCTGCGATGGAAGCCGGCAAGAAGATGAAGCCGTAGTTTTCGCCGCATCGCTCATAACGAAGCGCCCCGCGATTGCATCGCGGGGCGCTTCTTTCTTGTTCACATTCCTTCGTCTGGCGTCGGCGGGTTCACGCAAACCGAACCGCGCCGCATCGTCGCGACGATCAGCCTCGCGACTGAACCGGTCGGGACGCCGCTGTGTATGGCAGCAGCGCCTTTCGCTTCAGCAAGCGGCCCAGTGCCACGGCACTCGCCAGCGCCAGCACGCCCTCGAGGGCACCAACGAGCGTGAAGATGCGACTGTATTCCACAGATCCGGTCTCATCACGAAGGACCGAGACGAGCACGCCGCCCAACGCGGGGCCAACCAGAAATCCCAGCGACCCGGCGATCTGAAAGGCGCCGAAGATGCCGTCGCCAGCACGACGCGCCACTTCGCTCGTGAGCAGCAGGTTGGGGGCAAACATCAACGCGCTCAGGATGCCACTCAGGACCATCAGCACCGGCAGCAGGCCGAATGACACGCGTCCGTACATCGCAAACACCAAGCCGAACAACACGTTGCTGATCACCAACGGACGGTACCAGCCGATACGGTCTGCCAGGCGTCCGGCGGGCCAGCAAAGCAGCGCAAAGGGCACCAGAAACAACGCCATCAGCATTCCGCGCTGCGCGCCGGTCGCACGATGTACATCGGCGAGGAACAATGTGAATGTGCTGACGAAGACACCGATGACGAAGCGATCCATGAACGCATACGTCAGCGGAACCCACGCCAGTTGAATCTGCGTGTTCCACTCGTAGCGGCGGCTTGGCGTGGCTGTCTGCTCGTCGCGCGGCAGCGAGATGCAGAGCGAGACAATTGCCGCGGCGACGAACGTCGCTGCACCCACGAGATACACCAGCGACGGCGACCGATCCACCAGTCGCCCGCCGAGTGGTGATCCAATCGCCACGCCCATCATCAGGCTCGACCCAAGCAGACCGAGCGATCCACCGCGCCGCGGACCGGCCATCCGGTTCGCGGCCACCATCAGCAGGGTGATGGCTGGCAAATGCAACGCGCCATCGAGAATGCGCAACGCGAACAGTGCCGAGAGCGTTGGCGCGGCGCGCATGCCGAGGAAGACCAGCGCATCGAGAGCGAGCAGCCCCGCCACCCAGATCCGCACAGTCCCCACCTGGCGCTGCATCCGCATCACGATCGGCACGGCAATGATGCCGCTGACCATGTTCACGGTCATGAATGCATGCGCGGCGGAAGCGCTGCCGCCATGCGTCACCTGCACGAGCTCGCGCAAGCCCGGCACCAGAAGGGTGACAGGAATCAGCGTCAGAATTGTCGCGAGCGAGACCAGCAGGAGCCGTGGCATGCCGGAAAACTAAAGGATCAGGCAGCCAGACAGGGGAGTGCACGCCAGGCGGCCGCGCTCCACACCTCTCTGGCGGAATCCACGACCGCGGGATTGACCGGCGCTCCGAGCAGAGCGAGGCGCAGCAGTCTCTCGTCCGAGGATAGCTGGTCAACGTCGGCACCTCGCGCCCAACGTCGCAGCGCCCGGGTGACGCGCGGCTCGAGGAACGCCGCAGAAACCTCCCGGGCTGCCCCCCGGACCGCCGCAAGGCGAAGGCGGGCGACCGGAGAGCAATTGGCGCCGAAACGAAGGGGCACGAGTTGCGGCATCCGGCGCGCGGCAGGCGTCGGGCCCGATGAAAGCAGCGGCGTAAACCAGGCTGCGCGGGCGATGCTGCCGAGATCCGGCAGGGACTCCGACTCTGCCCGAGGAGCGAGACTGGCTCGGACGGCGAGGGCTGGCATCGCGTCGAAAAGCGCTGAAAGCGCCGCGCCGTGATCGCCAAACGCCGCGGGACCGGCCGCCGACGCATAGCCGCGTATCCAGCCGTCCTGTACGGCAGTCAGCGCGCCGTTCATCCTCCCTTGCCGTGCCAGCGCGTTGGCCAGAAACCAGTCTGCGCCCCGGGCAAGCAGTTCAGCCGGTCGACGCGCTTCAGCGGTATAGGGGCCGCTCGAAACACCGACTGGCACGAACTCAGCCAAGCGGGCCAGCGGCGCCGCAATGGGCTGTGTCCGTGCACCGCGCCAGGCGTAGTCAGTCGCGTACGTGCCGCGGCGCTGCGCGTAGTCTCGAGCCGTCTGCCAGTCGAGGTCGTGCATCAGCTCGTGACCCACGGCGCCGAAGCCGGTGGCGAGAGGCAACGTGAGGGTCCGCGAACGGGGATCGTGCATCGCCAAAGCGCCTTTCGCCACCCGGTCGCCGATTCTGACGTGCAGCCCGGTGAAGCTGGCGCGGGGGAACACCGTGCGCAGCGCATCGACCGCACCCACGAACTCACGTGCATAAAAAGCCTGCCAGGCGGACGGCACGTCCCGACCGAATGTGAGCGATGCAAGGCCGACACGCTCTGCCACCTGCTCCGGTCGTAACGTGAGCACACCGGGGTGATATGCAGCCTCCTGCGCCAGCGCGCGCATGCCCTGAGAGGCGAGCAACACGGCCGCCGCGGCCATCGGCGCGAGCGAGGAGTCATGCGCAGCCTTCGCCTGCGTCAGCACCAGCGACTCTTCATTCGTGGCACTGAGCAGCATGCGCGCCATGCGTGGTGAGTATGCCGCCCTGCGATCGGCCGCCAACTCTCTGGCATCGATCACACCCAGCGCGACCTGAGGCTGGGGCGGCCTGGTGCGGATGCTGATCAGCAGTGAGAGGGCGTGAGCCGCGTTCGGCGAAAGCGGCGACGGCGACACGCGAACCGGTATCGTCATCGTATCAGCCTGTGTGACCGCCCGTTCGATCACAGCGCGCAACGCAGGAATCCGGGAGGCAACCCGCCGCGGTGCCGGAGCGACATCAGCGAGCAATGGCCGCTCGACGGCGAACCGCCGCTCCGAGCGCCAGAGCGCGACGACCTGCATCAGATCACCGTCATCTCGTGAGGCGAACGCGATCACCTTCGCGACATCGCGCCGTGCGCGCACGCGATCGAATGCCATCAGTGCTGTCGCGTTGATCAGCGGGACAACCCCAGCGCGCAGCACGCCGCGCGCAGTGGCCTGCGCCGACGCGATGCGCAAAGCCTCCAGCACCAGCGGCGAATCGCCGTCGACGGCCATCACGCTGTCGATCACGTGAATGAGCGCTCGTGCCGCACGCTCGGACTGTGGCATCGCGATATCGAGCGCTGATGCAAGTGGATTCATCGCCCCGCTATCGCGCGCAATACGGGCCAGGATCGCGTGCGCCACGCGCGGCCGCCACGCCGCTGGCAGGCGCGGATCCGAACGCGCCAGATCGATCAGCCGGAACGGGCTGCCGAGCCCGAGTTCGAGGCGCGCGAGGTACGACAGCGCAAGCGCCGAGTTGAATGCGACCGGTGCCTGCGCCGCACCGCGGACCGCCGTCGTCAGCGAGTCGTCGAACCGTGCCCCATCCGTCAGTGAGTCCCGTACCGCACGTCGCGCATCCGCGCGGTCCGTCAGTCGGATGCCGGCCACCGTCAGCGCAACGAGCCCCACGCCGAGCGCGACGCTTCGGACTCGATTCGACATCGGAACCAGCCGGATGTTGACAGCCACGGTGCAGCCCAGAGAAAAGACAACGAGCGCTCAACCGGGAGACGATTGACGTTCACGACGTAACACACGACGTAACACACGACGCGACGAACGACATCACGCACAACATCACCGACCATGGCACGCACCACACCGCACACCACGTAGCACACCCGGTAGCAGTCCCGGGTCCACCGAAGCAGGTCGGCACCCCGGTCGGCGCCACTGGTTCACGACACAGCCGCAGGAGCGGGAGGCATGGAAAGATGTAGACGGCGGGCGCGAGCGAGCGTCAACGCCCCGGCTGCAAAGGTGGCCGGCAGCACCACCCATTCCCGCTCGAGGGTACCGTGGGCAGGAAAACTCCGTGTGACACCCGATTCCCGTCCGAGGGTACCGTGGGCAGGAAAACTCCGTGTGACACCCGATTCCCGAAGGCTGTCGGGTCACCTTCCTGTGAAAACGGCAGCAGCACCCGAGGCACCGCTGCCGTGATTCGCAGTCGATAAGAACGCTACCCCCAAAACGTCAGGAAGCCGACGCGTCGTCGCGTCGGCCTCCTGGAAGGTCCGGAGCCTCTGGAAACCAACGCTGCGTCGCGTCAGCCTCCGAAGCTCTCGGGCTGCGCTTACTGGTTGTTCGTCGTGGTTGCCGCTTCCGTCGCCTTGACGTCCGCACTCTCAATCACGAAGACCACGCGGCGGTTCCGATCGGCGCCCGGCTCATCCTTCTGAGCGCCCGGCACAACCTGACGCAGCGAGCCGAAGCCCATCGTGCGGATCAGCGATGCGTCCATGCCCTTGGTGGCCAGCTCGCGCTTGACATTCTCGGCACGGGCCAGCGACAGGCGCTGGTTGTACGTCGGTGAGCCGGCAGGATCAGCGAAGCCTTCGACGGTGATCACAGCGCCCGGGTAGTACTTGTTCGCGATCTGCGAGAAGCGCTCGAGGGCGGCACGATCCGAATCCTTGACCATCGCGTCATCGAAAGCGAACGACACCGGCATCATCACCTTCATGCCGTTGCCAGCCGCAACGATCTTGGCATCGAACTCCGTACGCAGATCGGCCAGTTCCTTCTTGAGCTCGGTACGCAAACCGACGAGGTCGGCACCGAGGATGCTGTCGGCGCGAAGCCGTTCAGTCCGCTCGCTGGCGATCTCGGCGCGCGTGGCCGTCATCTCACGCTTGAACGTGCCGCTCCGCACACAGGCGGTCATCGACAAAACAGTCAGCGCAAGCGCAGCCGAGCGCAGTACCGAGACCGAACGAAATGAGTTGTTCATAGCAGGAAACTCCTTGAAAAGTTAGGACGAGTAGGGTGGCTCTCGTCACGCGACTCTTACACAAGCGAGTTTCGTGCCACGATTTTCAACTAGCTGCCTGGCTTCGACTTAGCGAGCCACTCACCACCGTCGATCACGAAAATCGCGCCCGTGATCCAATCGCCCGCCGGACTCGCGAGATATGCGACCATCTGTCCGATGTCTTCTGGTGTGCCCCATCGCTTGAGCGGAATCGCGCCCTTAGCGAACGCATCCATTGCCTTTTCCACACTGAAGAGATCCGGTACGGGTGCGCCCGGTGGCGGCGTGAACGCTTTCCGGACACCCTCAGTTGGAATTGGGCCCGGCGCGATGGCGTTGATCCTGATCCCGTGCTCTGCCCACTCGACAGCCAGCGTTCTCGTCAATGCGTCCACGCCCGCCTTCGCGGCGGTGGCATGCGCCATCAGTGGCCAGCCGCGATAATGCAGTGTCATCGAGGTACTCACCACTCGTCCCCCGCCCTGCGCCTTCATGTACGGGAACACGGCCTGCGTGCAATAAAACGTGCCGTAGAGGTCGATCTCGAGGACACTCTTCCACGCATTCGCGCTCAACGATTCGGAGGGCGCATAGAAATTCCCCGCGGCGTTATTGACCAAGAGGTCGATACGACCGTGCGTCTCGTGGACTTCCTTCGCCATCGCCTGCACCCGCTCCTGATCACGCACGTCAACCTGGACCGCGCTCGC
>JANNVN010000253.1:0-16003 GCA_031414435.1 Gemmatimonadaceae bacterium | reverse complement strand
TTCAACTTCGAAGACAAGCAGCTCGAGCGGGCGGGGCTGGACTACCGCGATCTGGCCGAGGTGATGATTCACCGCGACTGGGCGGCGTGCCTCACGCAACTCGGGCCGGAGCGGCGACTGTTCGCCTTTTCGGCTCGCGGTACGACGCAGTACGCATCCGTGGCGTTCGATGAGCGTGATGTCTTCGTGTTCGGTCCGGAGTCGACCGGATTCACGGATGCGATGCTGACGAGCTTTCCGCTGGAGCGGCGGCTGCGGTTGCCAATGGTGCCGGCCCGACGGAGTCTCAATCTGTCGAACACGGTGGCGATCGTGATTTATGAGGCGTGGCGGCAGTTGGGGTTTGCGGGAGGCAGCTGAGCGTCGGCTCACCGGAAGACGGTGGTGCGACGTCCGCGGGATTGACACTGTACGAGCGGTGCCTCAGGCTTGTGACTGACCTGCAAACTTTGGAGCTGCCATGTCGATCCGATCATTCTGCGCCGGTGCAATCATCGCTGTGACTGTGCCAATCGCGATGGCAACCACCGCAAACGCGCAGCCCCGCATCTCCGTGACGCTGCCTGCCGCACGCGCCACCGCGCCACAAGACGGTCGCTTGCTGTTCATGCTGTCGACCGACTCGACCGCTGAACCCCGATTCCAGATCCAGTTTGGCGCGAAGACACAGCTGATCTTCGGCAGCGACGTGGACGGCTGGGCACCTGGCACAGCGAAAGCAGTCGCTGGCGACGCCTTCGGCTTTCCGATCCGCAGCCTCAAGGACGTCCCCGCCGGCACGTATCGCGTCCAGGCGTTCCTCAACCGCTACGAGACGTACCGACTGGCCGACGGCCGAGTGCTGAAGCTGGCGCCCGATCGCGGCGAAGGGCAGCAGTGGGCATCGAAGCCCGGGAATCTCTACAGCACGCCACGCACGATCCGGTGGGATCCGGCGCGTCCGGCGGCGATTACACTCTCGCTCGACAACGAGATTGCCGCGCTCCCCGATCCCGCGACGAAAGAAACGAAGTACGTGAAGTACGTGAAGATTCGCAGCGAGCGACTCTCGAAGTTCTGGGGTCGCGACATGTTCCTGGCTGCGTGGGTACTTCTGCCATGGGGCTTTGATGAGCATCCCGGCGCGCGCTATCCGCTCGCTGTGTATCACGGCCACTTCCCGATGTCGCTCGGCGGATGGCGCGAAACACCGCCGGATCCAACGCTCAAGCCGGACTTCAGCGAACGGTTCCAGCTTGCCGGCTACAACCGCGTTCAGCAGCAGCTGGCATGGGATCTTTACAAGGACTGGACGGGCAATGGATTCCCGCGCGCGCTGATGATCGAGATTCAGCACCCGACGCCGTACTACGACGATTCGTATGCCGTGAACTCCGCCAACACCGGCCCGTATGGTGATGCAATTCAGTATGAGCTGATTCCGGAAATCGAGAAGCGCTATCGTGGTCTGGGACAGGGTTGGGCGCGGTTCCTGTTCGGTGGTTCGACCGGCGGCTGGGAGTCGATGGCGGTGCAGATGTTCTACCCCGCGGAATACAACGGCGCCTGGGTGGCCTGTCCGGACCCGATCGACTTCCGGCACTACACCACGGTGAACATCTACAGCGACACCAACGCCTATTACCTCACCAGTCAGTTCAAGCGCACACCGCGTCCGGCGCATCGCAACTATCTCGGTCATGTGGATGCGACCGTGATGGACATGAATCATTTCGAGTCAGCCATCGGATCGCGCGGACGCTCGGGAGACCAGTTCGACGTGTGGGAATCGACGTATTCGCCCGTCGGACCGGACGGCTACCCGGCGCGCATCTGGAACCGCGAGACGGGAAAGATCGACCCGACGGTCGCGACCTACTGGCGTGATCACTGGGATCTGTCGTTCATCCTGAAGCGGGACTGGGCCACGCTCGGCCCGAAGCTGAAGGGCAAGTTGCGCATCTACGTCGGTGACATGGACAACTACTACCTCAACAATGCGGTCTATGAAGTGGAGAAGTTCCTGCGTTCCGCGTCACCGGCGGCGGATGCGGTGGTGGACTACGGTGATCGTGACGAACATTGCTGGAACGGCGATCACACACGCAGCAACGCCTACTCGCGGCTGCGCTATCCACAGATGGTGCTGCCGTGGGCAGTGGAGCGGATGCTGACGACGGCGCCGGCCGGGGCGGACCTGCGAAGCTGGCGGTATTGACCGGCGCTCACGTGCGCGCCGACGAGCAACTTCCCGCGGTGCCAGAGGACTACGATGTTGCCGTGATCGGCTCCGGACCAAATGGCCTCGCTGCCGGCATTGTCGCGGCGCAGCGAGGTCTGCGCATCGTGGTGCACGAAGCCAACGCCACCATCGGCGGTGGCCTCCGCTCGGCGGAACTGACCGCGCCGGGATTCCTGCATGATGTGTGCTCCTCGGTGCACCCGATGGCAGTCGCATCCCCGTTCTTTCAGACGCTGCCGCTGGCACAACACGGCCTCCAGTGGATCACGCCACCGGCCGCGGCGGCGCATCCGCTCGATGGCGGCCACGCAGCCATGCTCTGGAACGATCCCGATCGAACCGCCGACGAACTCGGCCCGGATCGCGCACGATACCGGCGCACGATCGGCGCCATCGCACGCGCATGGGAAGATCTGGTCCCCGATCTCCTCGCACCGATCGGCATCCCGCGCCATCCGCTGTCGTACGCACGCTTCGGCGTACAGGCACTCCTGCCGGCGCAGGGTTTTGCGAACCTGCTGTTCAGCACCTCGCGCGCGCGCGCCCTGTTCGCCGGGGTCGCCGCGCACTCCATTGTGCCGCTGTCCTATGCCGGAAGCGCCGCGGTCGCACTGGTGCTGTCGGCGGTTGCACACGTACATGGGTGGCCCATCGCCGCACGCGGATCACAGTCCATCGCGGATGCACTCGCCGCCCACCTTCGTTCGCTCGGCGGCGAGATCCTCACCGACAGCAGGATCGATCGACACGAAGAACTGGGCGGTGCGTCGCAGTTGCTGTTCGATACCTCGCCACAGGCCATGGCACGCATCATGGGTGACCGGCTGCCAGGCAGTTACACGGCGCGGCTGCGCCGATACCGGAATGGGCCGGGCGTCTTCAAAGTGGACTGGGCGCTGCGCGAGCCGATTCCATGGGCGGCCCGCGAATGCCTCGGGGCGAGCACCGTTCACGTCGGCGGTACGCTCGAAGAGATCGCGCGCTCTGAGGCCGCCCCCTGGCGTGGGGAGCATGCCGAACAGCCGTTCGTGCTCGTGACGCAGCCGAGTCTCTTTGACCCGAGTCGCGCGCCGTTGGGACAACACACCGCGTGGGGCTACTGTCGGGTGCCGAATGCATCCACGACGGACATGACGGCTCGCATCGAGGCGCAGATGGAGCGATTTGCGCCAGGGTTCCGCGACGTCGTCATCGCACGCCGGACGCATTCGCCGGCCGCGCTCGAGGCGGGCAACGCGAACCTCGTGGGCGGCGACATCGGCGGCGGAGCAAATGTGCTGCTCAACCTGCTCTTCCGGCCCACCTGGCGAACGTATCGCACGCCGGTGGCAGGCGTACATCTCTGCTCCGCCTCGACGCCTCCCGGCGCCGGGATCCACGGCATGTGTGGCTTCCATGCAGCAACGCAGGCGCTCAGACTGTAGCGCGTGCACGCAATGGGAGAATCGATGGAGACTGCAATGTCAAGACAGACTGCGGCACCGGCACCGGCACCAGCACCGTCCTCGGCAACGCCAGAGCACCACGATGGCCACATGGCCGCGTGGCCGCTCTGGCAGCGTGTCGCCTTCCGCTTCTTCTGCGTGTACTGGCTGCTCCAGATCACGCCATGGGCATGGTTCAGCGACGTGCCCGGCGCGCCCTTCATCTTCGGGCTGTATGAGAAGCTCGTCGACTGGGCGGTGTATGCGAGCAACGACCGCTTCTTTCACGTGCGCGAAAAGCTGATCCCAACGAACGGCAGCGGCGACACATCGTACGCGTGGACGCAGCTCTGGCTCCATCTCAGTCTTGCGTTCGTCGCCTGTGTCATCTGGAGCTTGATCGACCGCAAGCGTCGAGCCTATCCGTCGCTCGGTTACTGGCTTCGGATGATCGTGCGCTACTACGTCGCCTCAGCCGCACTCGGATACGGCATCATCAAGCTCTTCGCGCTGCAGATGCTATTCCCGACCACCAGCCAGCTGGCCACGCCACTCGGTGACCTGCTGCCGATGCGGTTCTCGTGGCTCTTCATCGGCTACTCCGTGCCGTACCAGGTATTCTCCGGCGTGATGGAGACCGTGGCCGGCCTGCTGCTGCTCTGTCGTCCGACAATCACGCTGGGGTTGTTCGCCGCCACCGGTGCGTTCCTGAACGTGGTGATGATCAATCTCAGCTACGATGTGCCGGTAAAGCTGTATTCGTCGCATCTTCTCCTGGCATGCCTGTTCCTGCTGGCGATGGATGCGCCGCGCCTGTTCAATTTTCTGGTGTTGAATCGGCCGGCCCCCGCCACCCGTCTCTACGACCAGCGGTTCACCGTTCCATGGCAGGTCTGGGGCAGCCGAGCGGTGAAGGCCTACTTTGTCTTCCAGCTGGTGTATGCGCCGTTCATGAGCGGATACGGGCGGTTCCAGACCGCGGAGGCTGCGCCAACGCCGGGACCATTCCGTGTCGGCGTCTACAACGTGACCAGCTACGCAGTGAATGGAGTACCGCACCCGGACACACCGGCCGACACCATTCGCTGGCGGGATGTGATTTTTGACAGCAATATGGCGGGGAGCATCAACAGTCGGGATCAGTTGTTTCAACAGCGGTACCGGCGCGCCTATTTCCGCTTCAAACCCGACACGGTCGCCCACACCGCTGCCGTCTGGAAGACATCGACAATTCCCGGCGACAGCGCATTTCTCTTCACGATGCGCTACGCAGTTCCGGACACAAACAACATCCGGCTGCAGATGGTCATCCGCGGCGACAGCGTCACCGTCGAACTTGCGCGGACAGCACGGCACTTCCAGCTGGCCGAGCGGCAGTTTCACTGGCTGAGTGAGTACAATCGGTGAGGGAAATCGGTGAGTACAATCGGTGAGTACGATCCCTGAAACACCCCTGTTCGCCGGCCGCGAACCGCAGCCGAGTATGACTTGCACCAGTGATGCCGCCAGTGGATGCGGAGCTTCGCTGGCCGCCACTGACCCTGATCACGCGGATTAACCCATGACCTCTTCCGAATTCCGGACCCTGCTCGATGCGCTCGCGGACGGCTGGCGCCGGCGCGACTATACCGCTGTTGCCAGCCAATTCGCTCCCGACGTGCAGTACGGCGATCCCCTGCGATACCACCTTGAAGGCCGGCCGGCACTGGAGGCGTTCTTCTCCGCAGACGAAGGATTTGAGCAGCACGTGTGGTGGCACCTGGTGCTGTTCGACGAGGCGCAGCAGATCGGGGTGGTGGAGTACACGTATGAGGGAACACACCGCTATCACGGCGTGGCGCTGGCACGCATTCATGCGGGGCTGATCACGCACTGGCGAGAATACCAGCACACTTACCCACGCGACTGGCGGTCATTCGTTGGCACGACTGCCTTTCCGGAGCAGGTGTGATCCCGCTCCGCCGCGTTGCCGCACTGTACGACATCCATGGCAACCTCCCGGCACTCGACGCCGTGCTGACGGAGGTGGCGCGCGAGCGGGTCGACCTGATCGTGGTTGGCGGGGATGTGTTTCCCGGCCCGATGGCGGTCGAGTCGCTGCAGCTGTTGTTGTCGCTGCAGACTCCCGTGACGTTCATTCGCGGCAACGGCGACCGCGAGACGCTGGCGGCGCGAAATGGCAGCGCAACCCCGACACTTCCGCCGCCAGTGCAAGTGGTGTTGCGCTGGTGTGGGTCGACGGTTCCTGATCCACTCGCCGACAGCATACAGCACTGGCCGCTGACCTTCACGTGTTCGATCGCGGGCCTTGGTGAGGTGCTCTTCTGTCACGCCACTCCGCACGATGACACGACGATCATCACCTGTCGCACCACCGGAGTGGAAGTCACGCGCCACTTTGCGGGGACAGATGAGTGCACGATCGTCTGTGGACACACGCACATGCAGTACGACCGACCGATTGGCAGCACACGCCTGCTGAATGCGGGGAGCGTGGGGATGCCGTTTGGTGCGCTTGGCGCGGACTGGCTGCTGCTGGGCCCGGACATCGCGATGCGCCATACCAACTACGATCTGGAGGCGGCAGCGGATCGTATCAGGCAGTCCGGCTACCCGGAGGCGGAGTCATTCGCCGCCACGAGCATCCTCACGCCGCCAGCGGCCGCGACGATGCTCGACAGGTTCGCACCGCTGGCCTGATCAACCGCCGGCTCAGTTCGCCCGGATGCAGGCCTGAAGGATGCGCGGCGTCAAACCGAACGACACCAGCGACTCCCGAAACTCGAGCACACGTTGCCCGTCGCTGTAGCTGGTGACACCAGATCGCCCGGCAACCTGTGACAGGATGTACGGCCCATCCCCGTCGATCGTCACGGTGGCGCTGGACGCGTCCAATCGCACCCGAAGCGAGAGTACGGTGGAGCAGGCGTAGGTCACGGTCGGTGTCGGCCCCTCCAGCGGCGTACCCACTGCGCTGGTTCGTGGCGTACACGCGCCACCGGCACAGAGGACCAGCAGCCCGAGCGCGGTTGTGGCCCTGGCGATCGACAGTGGCACAGCACCCCCTAATCGTGGGACTCAGCGAAACTGTCAACGGCACACGCATCCGTTCGGAGGATGGCCGTTTCACCGCCGCGGCGCAACACCGCATCGTTCGCGAGACGTTCACATTCCCGCGACAGGGCAGTAACGTGACTTCGACCTCAACCCCGCTACGTCGTGTCCTTGCTCCCGCTGCTCGACCACACGCTCCGGCGCATGGCGCTCCGTCCCGCGCTCGACGCCGAATCCGCGTCGGGAACGGTCGTGACGTTCACATTCGGTGACCTCGAGATCCGCAGCAACCGGGTCGCGCAGGTGTTGCACGATCGCGGACTGCGGCGCGGCGATCGTCTGGCGTTCCTGCTCGCCAACCGCGTGGAGATCATCGATCTCTGGCTTGCCGCCATCAAGCTCGGCCTGATCGTGGTACCGATCAACATCTTGTATCAAGCACGGGAGATTGCGCACATCGTGACCGACGCGGCACCGGTTGCCGTCCTGACGACGCCGGATCGCGCGCCTGACCTCGCGGCAGGGGTGGTAGTGTGGGATGTCGCACAGCTCGCGCGGGAGGCCGATGCGCTGGACGGTCTTCACGCACGCCCCCCCATGGTGACCGAGACTGTCTGTGACGCGGACACACCGCTGGCATTGGTCTACACTTCGGGCACCACCGGTGCATCGAAGGGCGCGATACTCACCCACGGCAATTTTGCCAGCAATGGCCTCGTGCTCAACGCCAGTTGGGCCATGCAGTCCGACGACCGCCTGCTGTGCACCCTGCCGCTGTTTCACGTGCACGGTCTGGGCAACGCCATCCACTGCTGGCTGCTCGCGGGATGTCACATGAAACTGGTGGCACGCTTCGATGCATCGCGTGCCGCAGCGCTATTCACAGGGTACGCCCCAACCGTCTTCTTCGGCGTGCCAACGATGTACATTCGGCTGCTGGAGCTCGAGGCCAACACGGCACGCGCAATCGGTGATCACGCACGGCTCTTCGTCTGCGGATCGGCACCGCTGCCGGCGCAGGTGCTGGAGGCATTCCGGGAGCGATACGGCCACGTGATTCTGGAGCGCTACGGTATGACCGAGACGCTGATGAACGTGAGCAATCCGTACATCGGTGAACGCCGGCCGGGCACGATCGGCCTGCCGTTGCCGCTCACCGCCGTGCGCATCGTGAACGACGCCGGGACCGACGTTGCCGAGGGTACGAGCGGCGAGCTCTGGGTACGCGGGCCCAATGTGTGCGCCGGATACTGGAACCGCCCTGACGCCAATGCAATGGCGTTCGTGAACGGCTGGTTCAAGACCGGCGATATCGGGGTGCGTGCCGCCGACGGCTACATCACCCTCGAAGGACGTCGCAGTGAGCTGATCATCTCTGGCGGCTTCAACATCTATCCCCGCGAGATCGAAGAGTTGCTGCTCGAACAACCAGGCATCACCGAGGCGACGGTCGTTGGCCGCGCGGACAGCGCTCGCGGTGAGGTGCCGGTGGCGTACATCGTGGCCGATGCCGACATCGACGTCGCGGCACTCGAATCGCATCTTCGCACGCAGCTGGCCTCCTTCAAGATTCCACGAAGTTTCGTTCGTATTGATGCGCTGCCGCGCACGGCACTCGGCAAGGTGCAGAAGCACCTGCTGCCACCGGCTCCCTGAGATGACACCGGCACTACTCTCCCTGCTGGCGCTGCTGGTCGTCATTGCGGGCAGCCTCACGTCGCGGATCAACGTTGGCGTGCTGGCTGTGGCACTGGCCTGGCCGATCGCGATGTTCGCGGCCGGCTGGAAGGTGGATGCGGTCATGGCCACCTTTCCGAATACGCTCTTTCTGACGCTGGTTGGCGTGAGTGTCCTCTTCGGCGTGGCGCAGTCCAACGGCACCATGGAGGCGATTGCGCAATCGATGATCGGCCTGCTCCGCGGCCACGCGGCTGCGCTGCCATTGCTGTTCTTTGTGATGGCGTGTGCCCTGTCCACGGCTGGCCCCGGTGCGATATCAGCGACCGCGTTGCTGGCACCGATCGCGATGGGCATCGCCGTGCAGGCGCGGATGCCAGTCTTTCTGGCGGCGCTGATGGTCGGGAATGGCGCCAATGCCGGCAATCTCTCTCCCATCAGCGCCGTCGGCGTGATCGTCCACAGTTCGATGGCAAAGATCGGCCTCGGCGATCATCTCTGGGGCGTCTGGTCTGCGAACTTCACCGCACACGCCCTCGCTTCATTGGCTGCGTGGGCTCTCTTTGGTGGGCCTGCCCTGCTCCGAGCGGGATCGGTCGAGCAAGCTGCGGCACGTACTCCACTCACCATGCGACACCGGCAGACGATCGGCGTCGTGATCGTCTGGGTGACGGCCGTTGTCGCCTTCAAGCTGAATCCAGGGCTGTCCGCGTTCGTCGCGTCCAGCGTGCTGATTCTCTCTGGACTAGGCGACGACGCGGCGACCGTGAAGGAGGTGCCCTGGGCCGTGATCCTGATGGTGTGCGGCGTGAGTGTGCTGATCGGCGTGCTGGAAAAGACCGGCGGCATGGACCTCTTCACCACGCTGCTTGCCCGCATCGCCTCGCCGGGGACCGTCAATGGTGCCATCGCGGGCGTGACCGGCCTGATCTCGACATACAGCTCGACATCAGGCGTCGTGTATCCGGCATTCATTCCGGCGGTGCCCGGCCTCGTGCAGAAACTCGGCGGCGGCGATCCGTTGCAGGTGGCCATGAGCATCAATGTCGGCGCCGCCCTCGTCGACGTCTCGCCACTTTCGACCATTGGTGCTCTCTGCATCGCCGCGCTCCCCCGGGGCGGCAACGACGCCAAACGTCTGTTCCGGCAGCTGCTGCTCTGGGGCTTCTCCATGACGGTCGCCGGCGCAGTGTTCTGCCAGCTGTTCATTCGCTTCTTCACCTGACTCGATCGGTCGCAACACCGCCTGATTCGCGCCACTGCCACACGCGCCGGACCCCGCTCACCTATCGGAACAGGGCCACCGAAAACCGACTGCCTCACGCCGTCTTGTCAGCATCGTCAGCATCGTCAGCATCGCAGCATCGCCGTGTCGCAACACGCTCGATGATCGTCTGACCAAAAATGCATCAGGTGCACGTGCCCACAGTCTGTCTTCGCGACTTCGCGACTTTGCGCCTTTGCGTCAGGCAGTTGCCGTTCATCGCTCGTGTCATTGCGTCAGGCCGTAGCCGTTCACCGCTCGCGCCGTTGCATCAGGCAGTTTCCGTTCATCGCTCGCGCCTTTGCGTCGGCCAGTTGCCGTTCTCTGCTCGCGCCTTTGCATCAGGCAGCTGCCGTTCATCGCTCACGCCAAGGCCTGCGAATCAATCGCTATTCAGTACCTTCCCGCGTTGACGCTTCGCCCGCACGGCTCCCGCTACTTCGGCGCCGGCGCAGACTGCTCAACGCCGCCGCGCAGTGATCAGGACGTTGATCGCATCATCGCGCGGATTGATGAAGTCGAGTCGCACACGACCATCCGGCAGCGTGGTGACCGTTGCCGGTACGGCGCTGTTCGTCAGCACCCAGCCCGTCGGCAGCACCACCGCGTTGGCGGGACGCCCGAAGCTGCGATCCCACACCAATTCGTCGTTCACCACCGTGTATCGCGCCGGATCGGTGTAGGTCTCGAACATGCGCAGCCGCAACGTCATACCGCCCGTGATTGCAGGAAAACGAAACACCACCACTTCGGTCTCCGGCGTCACATCCGGCACGGCAAGTCCGGCAGCCGTGATCGCCGCGCCTTTCAGTGTTTCATGCGCGAGCGGCTCACCGGTGTCGAGGTTCAGCGCCCGGGGATTGGTGACCGTGCTTCCGGCACGCACGACATTCAGGTAGGTGCTCGTTCCGGGGCGTGATTCCGTGTAGTCGTGGTACAGGTCGAATGCGTGTGTCTCCGGCTGCTGCAGGAAGTACACGATTTCGCGGTCCTGGTGGGTTCGTTCATTCAGTCTGCCGGCAACCGAGGAGACGGTTGCGCGCAGCGAACGTGCTGGTACGGCGCGCAGCGTCACGGCCGCTTCACTGGGCGTGTTGTTCCAGAAGCTGATCTTGATCCGCCCATCAGACTCCTGCAGGACCTGCGCTGGAAAGCTCGACGATACCAGTTCGTATCCCGTTGGCAGGACTACCGCATTGCGCTTGATGCCGAGGGGGCGTGTGAAGACGACGGTATCGCCGCGGAGGAAATAGCTTGTGGCGTCCTCGTACGTCTTCAGGATCAGGACGCGCTGCTCGCCACCGTCGGGCGGAACCGGTCGCGCCAGTTCAACGCGGATGTAGGTCTGCAGACTGTCGCCGCGCACACCGCCGGCGCGCGCTACGGCCGCGCCAACCTCGGCGAATCGCAGGGGCTTGCCGGTAGCGCGGTCGAGTACGCTCTCATCGGTGGCAAGACTGCCGCGCCGGATCGGATTGAAGTACGCCACCGCACCAGGCGTTGTCGCGGTGACCTCATAGACGATCCGGAACTTGCCGGAACCAGGGGCGAGGAGTTCGTAGCGCGTGTAGGCGTCGGAGTCGGTCTGACGGGGAGGCGCTGGCGTCTGTGCCCGGATCACGCACGGGGCGAAGACAAGAACTGCAGCGGTAGCCGAACGCACGAGATGGAGTGACATGACCAATTTGTGCTGAAGGGAGCGAACGCTGGCGCGCCGATCGCAGTTGCCCTGCCGCGGATCTGCTGGTAGTCTCGCACAAGGTTCAGCAAACAGCTACCGCCGACAGAGCCAACCACGCACGATGCCCAACCACCCGCGCACAAGATCAATCGCCTTCGCGATGCTCGTCGGCCTGACACCAGTCGTGACGCAGGCGCAGGCGACGGCGCGGGCCAGCGAAGTCCGCCAGATCGTCACCTTCCTTTTCCAGCCGGGCCGCACCACCGATGCGGTGACGATCTACGAGCAACAGCTCAAGCCGATCTACATCGACAACCCAGCGCTTAAGCGATTCCGCGCCTACCGCGAAGCCGAGAGCCCGGAACCACTCGATCTCGTCATCATCAGCAGCTTCGATGGCATGGCCGGCATGGACGCGTCGAACGAGGCGCTCCGCCGACCCAGAGCGCCCGGACCCTCCGCCTTTGCACTCTATGGCACACTCTCAGGCATGACGCAGACGCATCATGATCAATTTGTGGAGATGTTGCCCGCGCTGAGCGATACGACAACGGACGGTGCCGGGCTCACGGTCTTCGAATACCTGCGCGTCGCGCCTGATGCCCGCAGCCGATTTCCTGCGCTCCTTGCCAGCTCGATCCGCCCATTCGAGCAGCAGCGGAAGGTGTATGAGTGGTCTGAAACCGGACGCATGCTGGTGAGCGACGGATGGGATTTCGTTCGCATCCACGGCATCCGGTCACTCGCGGACTGGCAGCGTTATCGCGAGCAGCTCAGAATTGCACCAGCGGCGGCGCAACTCGAGGCAATGATTGCTGCCAGAAAGACGCTGATTCTCCGGCGCGATTCGCGACTGTCGGTTCGCTGACGGGACAGCGCCGGCCGGGACAGCGCCGGCCGGGACAAGGGTCGCCGCGGCCAGCGCAACGCAATGCTCTCAGCGCACAGATTCGGCCGACATCAATTCGGCGTGTAATGCCTCAGCGCTCGGTGTTCGACGCTCGACATCGCTCGACAGCAACCGCATCACCAAGGCTGAGAGGGCGTGCGGTACATCAGGCACGAGCTCGTGCGGCGCAGAAATCGGAGCGCCTGAGACGATACGACCGATCATGAGGACGGGGTTGGTCGGGTCGTACGGCAGTTGCCCAGTCAGGCATTCGTACAGCACCGCACCGCAGGCGTACAGATCCGCGCGCGCATCCACATCGCCGTCCATCAACTGCTCCGGCGCCATGTAGCCTGGCGTACCGACCGCCATGCCGATCTGGGTCAATGCCGTCGTTCGCACGGCAAGCCGCGCAATGCCGAAGTCCATCACCTTGAGCGTGCCATCAGCCTGCAGCATGATGTTCTGCGGCTTGATGTCCCGGTGAATGATTCCCTGTTCATGGGCGACTTCGAGGGCACGCGCCAACTGGCGCGCGATGGAGAACACCGCCGAAACAGGAAGGCGATGGTCACGTTCGAGCAGGTCGCTGAGCACCGTGCCCGAGACATATTCCATCGTCAGGAAGTACATCCCGGCGCTTTCGCCAAGGTCATAGGTTCGCACGACACCGCGATGCGCGATCCGCCGTGCGAGCCGGATTTCGCTCTTCAACCGATCCACGGCTGCCGGGTCCTGCGCCACCGACTTGGCGTGCAGTGTCTTCAGGGCCACCACCTCGCCCAGCTCGCGGTCGAACGCCTTGTACACCACGCCAGCGCCACCCGTACCAAGCACGGACCGGATCTCATATCGCGCAGCTACCACGCTGCCTGGCTCGATCGCCGTCGTTCCGTCGAACACGCGCGGTGCGACGGCCGGTGCCGACGTCTGCAGGAGTGTGACCAGCGCCCGTTTCTCGCGCAGGTCGATCAGCATCGTGCGGACCGCGACGGCCAGCTCGCCAACTTCGTCGCTCGCGGTGTGTGTGACATCGGCATCGTAGTCGCCCTCGGCCGCGCGGCGTGTGGCCGCTGCAAGCTGCAGCACGGGACCCGCGATCGATCGGGCAATGAGATAGGCCACACCGGCGCCGAGCAAGAGACTCAAGAGCCCCGCAAAGAGAATCCATCGTCGCAGCGCAATGAATGGTGCAAGCTCTGCGTCGCGCGATCGGAGCGCCAGGAAGCCGCCCAGCGGGTCGCCACCGGCCGACCGCAGCATGACCGAGCGGCCGACGTACTCCTCAGCCGCGAGTGTCACATCGAACCGCGGCACCGAGTCACCACGCCGCGCCGCACGTGGGACCGTGGCCCGCGCCAGCAGCTGCTGTATCTCCGGTGCGCGACCCAGCGTCGATGCGCTCACGTGGGGTACCATCGCAGTATCGAGCACGTAGAAGACCACGTCAGTCGCCGTCGCCTCCTTCACCTTTGCCGCCAGCGCGGAGTCGATGGCCTGCGCCGCCATGAAGGCGCCGACGGACTGTTGCCCCGTGGTCGACGGCACGGACACCGGCACGGCAATGACCTGAAGCAGAAGCGTATCCGCCGATGCGCCGAAACCCGTGGCCACCTCTCCACCGAGTGAGCGGGCGATCAGTGCAGATCCCAGCAACGACACACGCGGTGCCGCAAGGTCGTCGCTCTTTGCGAGGCGGTCACCTGCAGCGCTGACGATCTGCACCCACGTCGCTCCCGTGCGATCGGCGCCTTCGCCAGCCTGATCGCGCAGGTCATCGGCGTTCTCGGCGAGAACCAGTGCCCGGAAGATCGGATTCTGCACGAACACATCGGCGGCCCGTGCCAGACTCTGCTTGCGATTGTCGAGCAGGGCCGTCACAAGATCAGCAGCGCGGTCCAGCGCCTGCGCACTTGCTACTGTTGCCGTTCGCGTTGCGATGATCGTCAGAATGGTCAGTGACAGTGCGAGCGCTGCGGTGACCACCGCACCGACAAGCATGAACAGTCGCCACGTCAGGCGACTGCCGCGCGCTTTCGATCGCTCCGGCGCCGCGTCAGTACCGCTCACTGCCGCTGGTCGTGTAGTTGGCGCCGAACTTGTTCTTGTGCTGGACCAGCTGATAGCTGCGCGCGTCCAACTGCACCATCACGGCGTTGGCAGCATCGCCGGGAATGGAGATCGGCTTCGTGAGCATTCCGCCACGTTCATGCCACACCTTGAGCGTGTAGTTGCCCGGCGGCACGGTGCTGAACGCGAAGCGACCATCGGCGCCTGGTCGCACCATATGCGGACTCGGCACCGCCAGTACGTAGGCCACCATCTTCGCGTGAATGTTGCAGAAGATCGGATAGACCCCGGCGCGATCGAACTGCATGCGCTTGCTGTCCCCGCGCGCATACAGCCCGAGATCAAACTCGGCCGGCCCGGATTTCGAGAATACATTGTGCCGGAACGGGTCGTGATTGGGATACTCCACCACGCCGCCAACACCCACGACCTGCACACGCGGAATGAACTGTTTGCCCTCCATCGCGATCGTCGACGGCTCACGCCCGATGGAACCGGACGCCACCGGTGACTCGAGCCAGACGACGGCGTTCGAGAGATCTCCCGTGCGCGCACCAGCCTTTTCCAGAATGGACAGCTGTCCGGAGATACCCTGCGCCACAAGCGCCACCGGCATCACGCCAAGCGCCGCAGCTCTGAAGAACGGTGAGAAGAGGAACGACACGTCAGCCCCTGCGCTGGAGATCACCCGCAGCGGCCTGCAACGCGTGGCGAAGAGCGCGAACAATCACGTTACGGTCTGACGGCCTGCAACAGTGTCGCCGTCCCTTTCTCTCTCGCGGCTTCACCCGCATCAGCACCGCGATATTTCCCGATCCTGACGATGACCAAGTCGTGCGAGGGGATGATCCAGGCGCTCTGCCCGCCGGCGCCGAGCATCGAGTAGGCCGACCGCGGCATCGGCTGCTCACCATCACCATTGATCCAGAAAAACCCACCGCCGTACACCGGCCGGCCATCCGCAAGCCACCCGGGCGCCAGCGTGCTCACATACTTCACGTATCCTTTCGGCAGCAGACGCTCGCCGTTCCAGACACCATCCTGCAAGTACAGATTCCCCAGTCGCGCCCAGTCGCGCGCTGCAATCACTTCGGCCCCCTGACCGAGATAGTTGCCGAACGGATCGGTATAGATCACCACGTCGCGCATGCCGATCTTGTCGAAGAGCGCGCGGGTCGGAAAGGCGTGGTAGTTCTCGCCGCGCTTCTCGGCGCCGAGCCGTACGAGATAGCTGGCGAGCACTGGATCCACATTGCGATACCGGCCCACAGCGCCTGGGGCCCACTGCTGCGGACGTGTCGCGGCCCAGGCATATGAGTCCACCGATCCGGTATACAGATAGAGATGATCCGGATAGCCGAGTGCCGGGTTGTAGTCAGGATCCTGCGGCGCGCGCAATCGAAGGCCGCTCGACATCTGCATGATGTCGCGGATGCGAATCGACTGGCGTGGGTCACCTGCCGTCTGCCATTCCGGGAACGGAGCCGATTGATCGAGCGTGTATGTCCCCATCTGGATCAGTCGTGCCACCAGTGTGCCGGTGAGACTCTTGCCCATCGACCAGCTTTCCAACGGTGTGTGGATCCCGATCCCCGGCGCGTAACGCTCGGCGATGATGCGCCCCTTGTAGGTGACGACCAGACCCAGCGTCATCGCCTCGGGCGGACCAAAGGCTTCGTCCATCGCGCGCGCGAGCAGTGTGGTATCGATGTTCTTCGGCAGC
>JANNVN010000252.1:0-1782 GCA_031414435.1 Gemmatimonadaceae bacterium | reverse complement strand
GCCGAAGTTCCTTGGCCAAAGGTGGGCGGTGGATTTCGTTGCCAGCCAAGGCGCAACCCGCAGCGATACCAGCGGTATCGCGAGGAGTTGCAACGCCGGGTGGCAACGAAAGACACGCCCAACTGCCAAGAGACTTCGGCTACACCACACTAGGGCTCCGGCAGTCACGCGGCTTCCAGATTCTTGCGCAGATCGATGCGCGCCTCTGGCGATCGTGCCGCGGCACCGGAGCGCCGCAGGTCGCCCGCTATCGACCCTTCTGGCGTGCCGCGGCCAGCGCGTGTCGCGTATCTGCACGCCGGAGTTTCGACGGTGCGACGCCGAACTCACGGCGGAAGGCATCGGTCAGATGACTGTGACTCGAAAACCCAAGCTGCAAGCCAAGCGCACTCAGGTCCTCGGCGCCCGCTGTCACGAGCTCGAGGGCGGTCCGCAGGCGGAGGCTCAGCAGATATCGGTGAATCGGCACGCCGCTCCATGCACGGAACACACGGGAAAGATGAAATGGCGTGCTGTTCACTGCGTTCGCGATCCCTTCAAGAGAAAGCGACTCGCCCAGTCGTGCAGCGAGGTAGGCCTTTGTCTCCTCCGTCAGAGCGCGGTGCGTTCGGGCAGTTTCCGCACGCCTCGCGAATGCGCGCGCGGGTCGCAGCGCGAATTCGGCATGCAGCACCGCATGCCCCAGTGCCAGTGCACTATTCTCGACTTCAAGCCGGTCTGCCTGACATGTATTGCCTGACAACAGCGAAAGCACTTCGCGATGGTGAAAGAAGACCGCAGAGTCACTTGGCCCGGAATCCAAAGAAAATGGCTGGTCGGGACGCGCCGCGACCGTCGGGTCGTGGTGGCCCACCAGGTCCGCCAGCGCAGCTGCTGAAAACGCGACGACAGTGCCTCGGTCTCCACCGCATGCCGGATGGCCAACTTTGTACACCGACCCTTTCGTGAAGAAGACGGCGTGGTTCGCGTCGGCCATGACTCGTTGGCGTCCAAAGTGTTTCTCGAAGACGCCGCGGCGCAGAAGCACAATGGTGTTTCCTCCCGCCTCTTCCTCGGCATGTGGCGCGTGGCGGGGCGAACGGCACCTGTAGTCGGACAGTTGGACGATCGGGCTCTCGAACGTTCGAAAGAAGCTGAGCATCGGCCGGTCGGTGCGAGGGTGTTCCGGCAGTGTAGCGCGCGCCGGCACTTCTTTGGAGGCGCAGGATGCCGCGTCGGGCGGACATGCCGCCGACCCTGCGTATCGTGCTGAACCGCGCCATGGGGAGCAACGACACGGGGGCGGAAGCACGCGCCTTCAGGGCGCGAGCGTGAGAAATTGGTTGCCTCGCTTGAGGCCATTGCATCCCGCGGCTTCCTTTGAGGGTACGCGCAATGCACCGGCGATCTCGACCCTACACGAGGCACTCATGTCACTCGATCCATCCACAACCACGGTCCGGACGATTGTGTATTGGAGTGAGTGCACTGCGCAAAGCCGTGTGCCGCATGATCCCATCGCTGGCGTCATGGTTGAGATCGATTCCCCCGCGGCGACGTTGGGTGAGGCGCACCACGCCGCGTGCACGCACGACTTCGCGATGTTCGCGGCGCGGGTGACGGCGAAGGGTGTCGCGCGTCGGTTCGCGAGCTGATGAGAGCCGGCCGGTCGCTTGTGCCGCACGCACCCGCCGCCGGCAACGGCAGCGCGCCAGGCGCGGGCGCGCCAGGGAAAAGGCGCAGCCGGCGCGCCGCCGGACTCCACGGCGTTCTGGAGATAGCTGCCGCAAGTGGGGGGCAGGG
>JANNVN010000251.1:0-24232 GCA_031414435.1 Gemmatimonadaceae bacterium | reverse complement strand
CCACGGCTACGGCCCGCCGTCGCTGCACGCCAAGACGCTGGTGGTGGATCGCGACGCCGCCATCGTCGGAACCGCCAATCTCGACAACCGCAGCCTTCGGCTCAACTTCGAGGTAGTCGCCATCTGCTATGGTGCCGAGGCGACCGATGCACTGGCAGCGATGTTCGTCCGCGATCTGGAGAAGTCGCGCCGGATTACCGCGGCGTCGCTGACGAATCAGACACTCGGAGCCCGACTCTTCGAGGGTGCCGCGCGGCTATTCTCGCCGATGCTCTGAGCAGCGAGAACAGCACACGAGGAACCACGGCCTCGCCAATCACCGTCGTGCTGCACTATCGCAGCCGTCCGTCACCGGCGCAGCGGACGCAGCGCGTTCAGCGCAACGTATGCACCAACCACGCCGCCTTGCACCAGTCCGATCTCGCTGGCGTGGCGGAAATGATAGCCGACAAAGACGCGCGAGTCGGCATTCTCACGCGCGGCAGCACCGACGCCCGCGAAGTGGCGGGTTGCACCCGGCACTGAGGTGCTGGTCGCAGAGAATGCCGTCGAGTGTCCGAGCACCAGCGACAGCACCGCCGCCGCCGCGCCACCGGCCGTGGCATGTGCGCTCGGATAGTCCGGCACGGGCGGCGTCGGGAAGACCAGCACCTGCCAACCGGCGGCAGCCGTCGTGGCCGGGTTGCCATCGGCATCGGCCAACGCGATCGCCGTAACCGGACGCCAGAAATTGTAGAAGTACTTGCTCTCGAGCGAGGTCGTATAGGCATCGAACTCCGCCAGCTGCACCAGGGCCAGCGTCCGAGCCGTCTCCCACGCGTCGAGGCGGCGCGCTGTCACGAGTGTCCGCGCAATCCGATTCCAGGCGGTCGGCGAGTTCTCGACCCAGAACACCGCAATTTCGGTCTGCTCCGGCGACCTGGCGGCACAGCCGTCGCAGCCGAGCGCTTTCACCTCGTCGAAGTCGCGGGTGTAGCGCGCGGTGGCGACGGCGCCGGCGTTGGTGGCGGCACCGTAGGGCCGCGGCGCTCGAAACTGCCGGCCGTCACGCACGACAAACGTCTTCACCACCGTGCCCCACCGGCTGGCATCGGCGAAGCCGCCCGTACCGAAAAAGTCGAACCCTGGCGTGTTGAATGGGAATGTGAACCGATAGTCGCCAAGCGTGGCGCCGGGCGTATATGGACCGATCCCCTGATCTGTCCCGTCACCCACCCGGCGGGCGAGCACTGCGGCGGCCGCACGGCGGCCGATCGCGATGCCGGCGTCAACACTGGCGTCGCCTTCAGCCGCACGGAGCGCCGCGACATCCGTGGCATACGCGGCGTCCGCCTCGGCATGAGCTGCTATCGGCGTGGCGCCAATGACGGCGCCATGTCCTGCAGCAACAGCCGCCGCCGCGGCACTCGCGGCCCTGTCAGCGGCACCGGCATCGGCGTATCGCGCATATCGCCCGCGAACGCCATTCAGCGCGTCGTGCATTGCGACATTCGCAATCGCATACAGTCGCGCTTCGACAAACGGCGCGAGCGGCCCGTTCGGCGAGAGCGCCGGTGCGAGCGATACGCTGAGTGCGTTCCATCGGAGCACTGCTTCGCGCGCTGATGCATCGTGCTGACCGCTCACGCGGGTATCGACATCGGCGGTGGGAACCTGCGTGACTGGGGCGTCGGTGCAGGCAGCGATGAGCACGAGCGCTGTCGCTCCAATCAATACCTTCGGGAAGGGGCGCATACCTGGAACCTCGCAATGGGCGGACGCGCAACGTCGGAGTGGCGTTGCATAGGATCGCGAGGGTACGAATCAGGTGTCTGCAAATTGTCTGGTACCGTCCTGATGTGCAGTGTGGTGCGGCGCCCAGAGGCTGGCGCCAGCGCGGCGGCATTGCCCGGCCGTGAGGTGCACCAGGTCCCAACAGGCCACCAGCTGACGATTTGCAGACGCTTGGCCGGTAGCGTCTGCCAAGCAGCCGCATTGCCCCTTCCCTGCGTTGGCGGAGTCGGCGGGCGAGACCCAATGGTCGCGCCCGTTGTCCCTCAGGCGGCGCGACGGGCAGATTCCCTCATCACCACCGCGCGTGTCCTCCATTGCGCGCGACGGCGATCACACACCGACACGTCGCACTGACATGGAGTTGAATGCTGATGGCTGCTGATCGGCGCATCTGTGTGCGTGTGCTCGGTCCCGTTACGGTCGCGCACGATGGTGATGCGCCATCGAGCTCGCGCCTGACGCAGCCGCGACAGGTAGCGCTCCTGATCTACCTCCTGCTTGCTCGCCCACGCGGGCTGCACGCACGCGACACGTTGGTGACACTGCTCTGGCCCGAGCACGACGCGTTTCAAGCCCGTCAGGCGCTCAGGAATGCGCTCCACGGAATCCGCCGCGAGCTCGGCACCGATGTGATCCGCTCAGTGGGCGACCAGCTGGTTGGTGTGGACCACGCCCGATTCGACTGCGACGCACTCGCACTCGAGACGAACGCGTTCGCTGCCGACGAGGCCGCGGATTGCGCCAGCGAGCCCTTTGCAGGGTTTCACGTCAGCCGTGCGGCAGCATTCGATGAATGGCTCTTCTCGGAGCGCCAACACGTCCGCACGTTGCAGGCGCGACGCGCAGCGAGGGGCACGCAGGGGGAAGCAAGGGCGGCAACGACAGCCGCGGCGTCACCAGATCCGGCCCGCGCGCGATCGCCACACGACCAGGATGCCTACGCCCTGTATGTGCGCGGCAACTACATGTTTCTGCAGGCGGGGCACAATGGACGTATCGAGGATCTCGATCGGAGTCGCGAGTGTTTCGAGCGCGCACTGGAGATCGATCCCCGGTATGCACTGGCGATCGCCGGATTGTCCAACTACCACGCCGTCGCCGGCGCGCGTGGCGTCATCACGCCCTTCCGTGAGGCGTTCGGCCGCGCCATCGCGTTGAGCCATGAGGCGCTGGCCATCGACGCCAGCCTCGCGGTTCCGCATGTGCACTTTGGAGTGAAGGCGCTTTATCTCGACGATGACCTGCCTGCTGCGGTCCGTGAGTTTGCGGCCGCTGCGATGCTTGATCCGAAGTACGCCGAGGGACACCGGTTCCTCGGCATCACACTGGCGCTGGTCGGTCAGCGCGAGCGTGGACTGGCTGCACTCGAAACTGCGGCACAACTGGAGCCAGATATCCCAATGTTCAAGAGCTCACTCGCCGCGGCGTTGATGACGGTCGGTCAATTGGTGCGCGCTGAAGCCTTGTTGCGGGAGGCCCTCCAGAACGATCCGACCTTCGGTGCCGCGCGGGAACGCCTGCTCCGGCTGCTCGAACGACAGGAGCGATTCGGGGATGCGGTGGCTGAGCGACTGCGGGCGCCGACGCTGCCGGGCGCTGAACGATTCGCCGTCGCGTTCCGGGAGGAGGCCGCCGGCGGATATCGCCGCGAGCGGACGGCGGAGCTGCGACAGCTGGCGGCGTTGCTCGAGTCCCGTCTGATCGAAGGCGGCGTGCCAACGGCGGGGGATCACTTCCATCCGCCCGCGTTCCGCCTCGCCCTGTCCTATGCGGAGCTCGGCGACTGGAAAAAGGTGCGCTCTTGGCGACTGCAGGCGTGTGCCGCGCGGCCGGGGCTGGCGGCGTGGTTTGCCGCTGAGCCGCTGCTCACGCCGTTGCAGTCCGGCGCCGCCGACGTGTGAGACTGCGGCTCGCTGATTCAGCTTGACCGGCCGCACGCGTTCACCGCCGTCCGTGAGAGAGGGTGGGTGTTGTCGATCTGGCGCGACGAATCGTCGACGGCGGTGACGCGTTGGACCTTACACCATCCGGACCCGCACCCGGCTCAGTCGAGCGGGACCAGCTCGACGCGGGGAACCCCATGCTCGATCGTCAATCGCGCTGCCGTTGGCCGCAGGTCAAAACGCCGCGCACCAGCCGCACCGGGGTTGATCACCAGGCGCCCCTCGGCCTCCGTGATCAATTGCCGGTGCGTGTGCCCGTAAACGATCACGCGCTGGGCATACGCGGCCAGCAGTTTCGCCGGCGTCGGGCTGCCGAGCTCATGACCATGGCTCACATGGATCGACACACCACCGATTTCGAGAACCAGCGCGTCTGACAGGCGAGGATTTCCGGGAAGATCCGTATTGCCGAACACGGCGCGCACTGGCGCAATCGCCTCGAGCTCGATGAGAACGTCATCGGGCCCGACGTCGCCGGCGTGCAGAATCTGGTCGACACCAGCGAGTGCGTCGAACAGGCCGGCGCGTACCATGCCATGCGTGTCGGAGACCAGTCCGATCACGTGCCGTGTCGCGGTCACTCCTGCGCGTCGCCCCAGCGTGGTGCAACGCTGACGTCCACCTGCAGATGATCGAGAATCCGCTGGACCACGAAGTCGACCAGCTGGTCGATGCGCTCGGGCCGGTGATAGAACCCTGGCGCTGCCGGCAGCACCACCGCGCCGGCGTCGGTGATGCGCAGCATGTTCTCGAGATGAATGCGTGAGAACGGCGTCTCGCGTGGCACGACGATCAACTGGCGCCGCTCCTTGAGCGCCACGTCCGCAGCACGCTCGACGAGAGAGCGGCTGGTGCCGGCAGCGATCGACGCAATCGTACCCATGCTGCATGGCACGATCACCATCCCCTTCACCTTCGCTGATCCACTCGCTGGTGTCGCGCCGCGATCGTTGTCGTCGAAGACGGTCACGCTGGTATCCCAGGCGTCATCACCCACATGTGCACGCAGCGACTCCAGATCGTGCACGCCCGACTCGGTCTGCAAGAGACGCCAGCCGTGCGACGACACGATCAACCAGACCGGCTGCGCCGCATTGGCCAGCGCGTGCAGCAGCCGCACGGCGTACGGTGCGCCTGATGCGCCGGTGATCGCCATCACAATCGGCAGCGGCGTGCTCATGCCGTCCTCGCCACGAGGGTTGCCAGGGATGGCAGCTGCAGCAGGCGCTCGAGCAGCACGCAGGTGAAGAACGAAATGCTGATCACGCCATTCATCGTGAAGAACGCCGCATCCAGTTTCGAGAGATCATCGGCTTTCACCAACGAGTGCTCATAGGCGAGGAGGAGCGCCACCACCGCAACGCCAAGCGCGTACAGCGGACCGCCGGCGGTCGCCCAGCCGACGAGCGCCAGGAGCAGGACCGTCCCGACATGCAACACGCGCGCGATACTCAGGGCGCGGGGCGCACCAAGCACCGCCGGCAGTGAGAAGAGTCCGTTGGCGCGATCGAAGGCGACGTCCTGCAAGGCATACAGCACATCGAAGCCGCCGGACCAGGTCATCACCGCCGCAGCCAGCACTGGCAGCATCCAGACCGGGTCGCTCCAGGCGCCCGTCACCGCCAGATAGCCGCCGACGGGCGCGATACCGAGGCCCAGGCCGAGTACCAGGTGACTCCACCGTGTGAAACGCTTGCAGTAGCTGTAGAAGAGCACCCACGCCAACGCCACCGGCGACAGCAGGCCGCACAGTGGATTCAGCATCCAGCTCGCCAGCATGAACACTGCCCCGGACACCACCACGCTCAGCCGGGCCTGACGCACACTCAGCGCTCCGCTCGGAATCTCACGCATGCGGGTGCGCGGATTCTTCGCGTCCACGTCGCGATCCACGAGGCGATTGAATGCCATGGCTGCAAAGCGTGCCGCCGTGAAGGCCAGCACCACCCAGCCCACCTGGCCCACCGTCGGGAGCACCTCCCGACTGGCGAGGACCACGCCGGTGAGCGCGAACGGCAGCGCAAACACGGTGTGCGGCAGCTTGACGAAACTCGCCCATCGCGCCAGTGCGGATGGACCCGCGAATGTCTGCCCTTCGCGTCCCGGCATCGTCATGACTTCCACGCCTGCTCGATGCCGAGCGATGCATAGAAACTGTCGACGTGCGTGCGGGTCTCCTCGTTCATCTCGATCACGCGCGGCCACGGTCGCGTGAAGCCCTCTTCCGGCAGCTTGCGTGTTGCATCGATTCCCATCTTGCTGCCGTAGCTGAAGGCCCGACTCGAGTGGTCCAGCACATCCACTGGCCCCATCGTGAATCGAACGTCCCGCTCGGGATCGATGTTGTTCAGCACGGCCCACCAGGTTTCGGTGACATTCTGTACATCGATCTCCTTGTCGACCACCACCAGCACTTTCGCCAGCGACATCAATCCGGCGCCCCAGAGCGCATTCATCACCTTGTAGGCGTGTCCCGGATACTTCTTGTCGATGCTCACAAACACGAGGTTGTGAAAGCCGCCCTCGGCCGGCATGTGGTAGTCGACGATTTCCGGTGTGGTGAGCTTGAGCAGCGGCAGGAAGATGCGCTCGGTCGCATGACCGAGATAGTAGTCTTCCATCGGCGGACGCCCGACGATCGTGGTGGCATAGACCATCTGCTTCCGCATCGTGACGGCCGTGACGTGCACCCTGGGATACAGGTCGGCTTCGGAGTAGAACCCGGTGTGATCGCCGAAGGGCCCCTCGACGACCATCTCCTCGCGCGGATCGATGTACCCCTCGATCACCAGTTCCGCCGCCGCCGGCACCTCGAGATCGCAGGTGACCGCTTTGGTCAGCTGAACGGGCTGTCGGCGGAGAAAACCGGCGAAAATGAACTCGTCCACCGCCGGCGGCAACGGAGCGCTGGCGCTGAAGACACTGGCCGGATCAGCCCCCACGACGATGCAGACCGGCATCATCTCACCGCGCGCCGCCATCTCGCGGAAATGCTCCGCACCGGTCTTGTGACGCTGCCAGTGCATGGCCACCGTCCGCTTGTCAAGCTTCTGCACGCGGTACATCCCCTCGTTGCGAATGCCACGCACCGGATCCTTGCTCACCACCGCCGTCAGCGTGATGTACGGTCCGCCGTCTTCGGGCCAGCAGGTGATGACCGGAATGCGATCCAGATCCACTTCATCACCGCGCCACACCACCTCCTGGCAGACGGCCGCCCCACCCTTCACGCGCGGTGGAAACTTCGTCACTTCGAGCAGGCGTGGCAGCAGCCCGAGCTTGGCCACGAAGCCATCGGGCACCTTGAGATTCAGCAGCTCCGTGATGCGCGCACCATGCTCGTCGAGATGCTTCACACCGAGCGCCAGCGACATCCTCGTCATTGACCCAAACAGGTTGATGGCAACCGGAAACGCGGACCGGGCGCCGTTGTCGAGAATCACGTGCTCGAACAGCAACGCCGGGCCACCACCCGGCAGCTTGCTGCACCGATCGGCGATCTCGCACAGCTCGAGCTTCGCGCGAACCGGGTGCGTGATCCGCACCAGCTCGCCCATCGCATCGATGGCGGTAATGAAGTCCTGCAGGGAATCGAGAGACACGTCAGATCAGAAGAAGAAGGTCATGCAAAGACCACCACCCGCGAGGGCGCACTGCTCAACACGAAGTCGGGACTGATGTATCGGAACCTCATGCGGCGTGCACAGATCGAAAACCGCGAACCGCGTGACGCAAAGGCGCAAAGATGCCAAGGCGCAGAGATGCAAAGCCTCAGAACAGCGATGCGACCACGTACTTCGCCCGATCCAAACACGCGAACCCCCAAACACTCACCCAGCATACTCTTCAGCAGGTCACGGAAACGGAGGTACGATCTCTTTGCGCCTTTGTGACTTTGCGCCTTTGCGTCAAGCAGTGGCAGTAGCTGTTGCAGCCGCAGGCGCCGAAGCAGCGGCTCGTGTCGCTGCTCATACCGTCGCACGCCTTGATGACCGCTCACGCCACACCCACATGGATCGCCGCGATGCCAAGTGACAGCGGCGTCCACGTCACGTCGCGAAAGCCTGCGGCAGACATACGCGCCGCGAGGTCCTCCTCCACCGGAAAGTGCGCCACACTCCGCGGCAGGTACGTGTAGGCCGTCTTGTGCCCGCTGATCAGTCGGCCGATCGCGGGCAACACCGAGTGAAAATAGAACTGATAGCCCGCACGCACGAGTCGATTGCGTGGTGTCGAAAACTCGAGGATCACGAAACGTGCGCCTGGCCGCAGCGTGCGACGGACCTCACGCAGGCCGAGATCGAGCGCCGCCACGTTCCGGATGCCGAACGCCACGATCGCACCGTCAAAGACGCCGTCACCGACCGGGAGCTGAAGTGCATCAGCGGCCACCGGTCCGAGCCTCGACCGGGGGGCCTTGCCGTCGCCCATCTTCAGCATCGGTTCGGCGAAGTCTGCCGCCATCACGTACCCACCGAAGCCCGCCAGCCGGACCAGCTGCGCCCCAACATCCAGCGTCCCGGCGCAGAGGTCCAGATATCGGCCGCCTGGCGTGGCGCGCCACGCCAGCGCCTCCAGCGCACGCCGACGCCATGCCTTGTCGATGTTCATCGACAGGACGTGGTTCAGCAGGTCGTAGCGCGGCGCGATCTCGGAGAAAATCTGCTGCACGTAGGCGCGCTTCTCTTCGCCGCCAGCGGCGGCGGCATCCGCGCGCCGGAGGTCGGTCTCAACTGTGCTGGGCATCTTCAGACAAAGCTCGCGGACCGCCGCCCAGTGCCACAAGCGCACCGCGCAGGAAACACCCTGGAAAACCCGCGGGACTCGTCACAGCGCCTCGCAACGCCTAGCTTCGCCCATCGCACCATGGGCGCCGCACATCGGCTGCCGCCCGCGGCTGCCTCCCCGACGCATGCCCAGGCTTCTCGACGCTACCAACCTCCCTGATGCTGATCTGGTCGCCCTGGCGCAGGAGGGCCGCGACGAGGCATATCGGGAGCTGATCCGCCGCTATGAGCGCCCGGTCTTCTCGCTGGTCTACCGGATGGTCCGCGACCGCGAGGCCGCCGAGGACCTCGCGCAAGAGACGTTCATCAAGGTGCTCAACAACATCGAGAAGTACTCGCCAGAGTTCAAATTCTCGAGTTGGCTGTTCAAGATCGCGAACAACCTGGCCATCGACTCGCTCCGCCGGCGACGCCTCAACACCGTCAGCATCGACGGTGCGGCGGGCGCCGCGACGCAGGCGGAAATCGAGGCCACCAGCTTCGAGATCGGCGACCGGAGCGAGAACGCCCTCGATGAACTGGCCAACAAGGAGCTCGGCGCCGCGATCGAAGTCGCGATTGCGAAGCTCCGCCCGCTGTACCGCAGTTGCATCCTGTTGCGTCATGTGGATGGCCGGTCGTACGAGGAGATCGCCCAGTTGCTCGACCTCCCCCTCGGCACCGTCAAGACCTACATCCACCGGGCGCGGCACGAGCTGCGCGAGGCGCTCGAGGACACCAGATGACGCTCAGGCGCCCCCAGTGCTCCGGCCCCGGCACACCGGTCGAAACTGATCTGAAACCATCCGCTCGCCCCGCCCGTAGACCCTGCAGGAAATCCACATGACACTCACACGCCACCTCCTGCCTGACGAACTCGACCTGCTCCTCGACGGGGAGACAGGGTTCGGGGTGCAGCAGCTCACCGCCCATCTGCGCGATTGCGCCGAGTGCCGCGATGAACTGGCTGCGCTTCGCGCGTTCGTGTGGGACATCGAGACGCTCCCCGAGCTGGCCCCGAACCTCGGCTTCGCCGACCGGGTCATGCACGAGGTCCACGTCTTCGAGCCCTGGCACGTGGCCATCCGGACCAGCGTCGCTGGCTGGATGCCCGAGAGCCCCGTCCTGCGAATCGCAGCCGGGACCGCCGTGACCAGCGCCGCAACGCTGGTTACGGGTGCCGCGGTGTGGGGGTGGGCTCACCGGGACGCCACGGTGTTCGTCGGCGGCCTGATGACTGAACGAGCCCGCGAGGGCCTGTTCGCGTCGCTGACGGCGACGGCCCAGACGTTGGTCGGCCCGCTCGGTTCCACTGTCGGGAGCGGCCTGCCGCTCCTCGCGGTGGCCGGTGCGACGCTGCTGACTGGCGCCGGTCTAGGATTCCTCGGGCTCCGCGCCGTTGCTGCGCGGGCCCGGCGTCATGAGGTGTAAGCCCATGCACCGCCTCATCATCCGCAGCCTGGCCTGCCTCGCTGGCGTGCTCGTCATTGCCGCTGGCCCGCTCAGCGCGCAGCCCAACGCAACGTCACCGACCACCGATTCCGCGTGCCCGTCGACGACGATTCCCGGTGTCTCGGCCGCGCAGAGCGAACTGGTGCTCCGAGCCAGCCGTGATCCGATCATCGGCTGCGCGGCCGTGACTGCAACGCACCGCGTGGGCGATCAGACCATCGCCGCCAACGACACCATTCGCGGCAACCTGGTGGTCGTCGACGGGACGCTGCGCGTTACCGGCACCATCATCGGCAGTGCGATCGCCATCAATGGCGCCATCGTCATCGACTCGTCCGGACATGTGACCGGCGACGTCGTCTCAGCCGAACATGGCGCCGCGATCGCACCCAGTGGGCGCGTTGATGGAGAGTTGCGAACCCTCGATGCGGTGCAGCCGCTGGTACGCCTCCCACAGGTTGCCGGTGTCACCAGTGTCCTGACGGGGCTCAAGCAGACCGCAGCATGGTTCGGCATCCTGATCCTGCTCGCGATCGGCGTGCTGACGAATGCGGGCGATGCCATGCAGCGTGTGAGCACTGCGCTGAACGCCGGCTTCGGACGCAACGTGGTGGTGGGTGTCCTTGCACAGGCTGCGCTGTTGCCGATTCTGGCGACGATCTGCCTCATGCTGACGCTGACGTTGATCGGCATTCTCCTCGTGCCGTTCGCCATTGTGGCCTACGTCATCGCAGTCCTCGGGCTCCTCGTGCTCGGTGGCCTGAGCGCCGCGCAGATGCTCGGCACGGGAATCGCGGCGCGGCGCCCGGGCACCACCGAACGCGGTGCGCGATTGCAGGCACTGGTGACCGGGATGGTGCTCATCTCGCTGCCCTGGCTGCTTGCAGCCTTTCTCGCATCGTCGCCGGTGGCAGCAGCGGCGGTTCGCACGCTCGCCATCGGCGTCACCTGGGTGGCCGTGACCGCTGGACTGGGCGCCGCACTTCGCACTCGCGGTGGCATGCGATCGCACGATGACCCGTGGGGCATTCGACGACCGGCACCGAGCGGCACCCCACTCGCGGTGGCAACACCAAAAGCCGAGTGGCTCACGCCAACGCCGATCACCGGTGTCGTGGCCGTGAAGCGACCCACCGCCACGACAGGTGGCACCCGATGAAGCTGCTCAGTGCATTCGTCGTCGCGGCACTGACCGCGCTGCCGGCCGCGGCGCAGCATGTACGAACGCTCGAATCAGCGCGCATGCTGAAGGATTCGACACCCGTGGCCGTGCGGCTGCTGCTCGGCACCGGCACGCTCAGTGTCGGTGCGTCAGATGCGCCGTATCTCTACCGAAGCATCGCACGGTTTGGGGATTCCTACTCCGCGCCGACGTCCATCTGGAACGCTGCACAACACACACTGACCCTCACATCAGGGCAACGCAGTGCCGGATCAGCATCAGCAGGCGACGATCCAGCGGATGACGAGAGTACGCAGGATTGGCGCGTGCAGCTGACCCGTCGTGCGCCGCTCGAGCTGTCGATCGACGCGACGGCCGCTGACGCCACGCTCGACCTCACCGGGCTGCCGCTGCGACGCTTCGCGCTCAACACTGGTGCCGCCGCCGCGACCGTCCGCTTTGACGCTCCGAACCCGGAATCGATGTCGGTGTTCGACGCCAACGTCGGTGCCGGCGGTCTGAAGCTGATCGGCCTTGGCAATGCCGGCGCGAGCGAAGCGCGGATTGCCGGTGACATTGGTGAAGTGGCACTGGACCTTGGCGGACGCTGGGTGCGCGACATGCAGATCGTCGTGACGAGCGCGATCGGTGGTGTGCGGATCACGGCTCCCCCGACGATCGGCATCGAGCTGCAGTCGAGCGGGCTGCTCGGACGTGTCACCGTGGATGGCGACATCAGCAAGGACGATGGTGTCTGGCGCAGCAGGAACTTCGGCGATGCGGCCGTGAAGGTGCGGATCGCGGTGAAGTCGATGTTCGGCAAGGTCGAGCTGACGCAGCGCTGAGACACCGGCGGCGCTGCATCGCCGATCACGTGTCAGACCCGCGACCGCCGCCATCCGCCCGACGCCCACAGCCCCATCATCGCCACTGCACGCGCAATGGCAGTCAGCGAGATCACCCACCAGATCCCTGTCGTCCCCCACTCTGACGCCGCCCAGACGGCGAGTGGGATGCGCGCCACCGTGATGGCCGTCGATGTGATCATCGGCGGCAGCGTCCAGCCGGCGCCGCCGAGCGCGCCTTCGAGCACCGTTTCGCCGCTCACAAAGAGCTGCGCCAGCGCCGCAGTACGCAGATAGCGCGTGGCCTCGGCAATCACCGCACCATCCGTCGAGAAGAGTCCCGCCAGCGCGTCCGGAAACAGCCAGAGCACCGCGCAGGCAACGAGCCCCGGGATGAACGTTAGCGAGAGCGTGAGCCATCCCGCGCGTGCCGCGCGATCCGGCCGGCCCGCACCGAGATTCTGCCCGACGATTGCCGCCGCGGCCGCGCCAAAGCCCACGCCGATCATGTACATCCAGCTTTCGATGCGATGGCCGAGTCCGAGGGCTGCCAGGGCCGGCGTGCCAAACTGCGTCGTCGTCCGTGTCATCACGACGTAGATCAGCGAAAAGACCACACCCGTCGCCGCCGTCGGCAGCCCCACCCGTACTATAGTACCGATACGCGACCAATCGATCACACCGAACGTGACCAGCCGCCGCCGTCGCAGCATCACGATGCCGACGACGCAGAGCGACCCTCGCACGCAGAGCGTTGCCAGTGCCGCCCCCTGGATCCCGAGTGCCGGAAACGGCCCCCACCCGGCGATCAACGCCGGGTCCAGCAGCGCGGCAATCACCGTGGCGCACACCAGCATGATGAACGGCAGCCTCGTGTTCCCTGCGGCCCTGAACGCGGCGTCGACCACGAAGTAGCCGAAGATCAGCGGCGACCCAGCGAGATAGGTGCCGAGGTAACGCATCCCGAGCGCGGTGACCTCAGCCGGCGTCTCCATCAGCGCGAACAACTGCGGCAGGAAAACGAGCCCGGCGACTGCGGTGAGAACTCCGAGACCAAACGTGAACAGCAACGCATCACCAACCGCACGAGCCGCTTCGTCGTCGCGACGTTCGCCATGTCGACGCGCGGCGACGGCCGTCAGCCCAACGCTGACCATCTCGGCCAGCGAGATGATCGACCAGATCCAGAAGATGGAAGTACTGACAGCGGCCAGCCCCGCACCGCCGACGAAGTGTCCGACCCACGCCGAGTCGAGCGAGACGAACGCGGTCAGCAACAGTGCGCTGGCCACCGCCGGCACGCCGAGACGGACGACGATTCGTGGCAGTGCGTCTTCGGCGAGGTTCATGTCCGCACCACCGGTGCGGGGTCCCGCCATGGTCACACGCGCGCGGCGATTGCGTTCATGCCGTCCACGACACGCCCGGCCAGCGCCGTCATGACCTTCGATGCCGGCGCGGTCGGTTCCACAGCGACGAGCGGCCGACCGGAATCGCCACCTTCGGCGATGCGAGGATCAATCGGGATCTGCGCCAGCAGCTCGAGCCCAACCTGCGTGGCGAGCAGCTGCCCGCCGCCACTGCCGAACATCGCGATCGGCTTGCCCGTCTCGGGGTTTTCGAACCAGCTCATGTTCTCGACGATACCCAGCACCGGCACGGCCACGCGCTCGAACATCTTCACGCCGCGCAAGGCATCGCCCGTCGAGACCTGCTGCGGTGTGGTGACGATCAGCGCCGCAGTGACGAGAGTGGTTTGCACGAGCGACAGCTGCGCATCGCCGGTGCCCGGCGGCATGTCGACGATGAAGTAGTCGAGCTGCCCCCACTCGACATCCTTCAGGAACTGGCCGATCAACTTCATCACGATCGGTCCACGCCAGATGGCCGGCTGGTCCTTCTCGATGAGAAAACCGAGCGAGATCAGCTTCACTCCGTACGCTTCGAGTGGAATGATCTTCGCGGCCTTGTTGACTTCGGGTTGCTGGTCGAGGCCCATCATCAGTGGGATGTTCGGCCCATAGATGTCGGCATCCATCAACCCAACGCGGTAGCCGAGCTGTGCCAGCGCAATCGCGAGGTTCACGCTCACGGTGCTCTTGCCGACACCACCCTTGCCCGAGCTGACGGCGAGAATCCGGCCCAGGTTCGGCAGCGACACCGGCGTTGGCGCGGCCACGCGCGCGGCCTGCTTCGGCGGCGCCGCCTCGGGCGCCATCGGCAGGGCCCGGCCGGGTCGGGCAGGCGTGGGCGCCTGCTGGCGGGGATCGCGCACGTTCACCTTCACGTCCGAGACCCCGGCCAGCTCGGCGACGGCCTGGCGGACGTCGCGCACCAGCGCCGCGTCATCCCGGCTGTCGAGCAGCAGCGTCAGCTGGACTTTGCCATCGACGGTGGTCGCGATGTCCTGAACCAGCTCGGCCGACATCACGTCGGTACCGAGGCGCGCGTTCTGAACGCGGCTGAGCGCGGTGGTAATCTGCTGCGTCAACGACACGGTGAGGGGCGGGAGAAGCGGAGAGGTTGGCTCGTCGGCGGCGTGCGACCGGCCCGTACGGCGAGCGAGAACTGAGATAACTTACTCCCAGGCCCCAGTGTTGCAGAGTCGCGACAGCATCGTCTCTGCCATGGGAAATCCGACCTCGGATGCGCACCAACCCGTTGTAAGACGGGAAGTTGCGAACCGGCGTCCTTTCCCGGATGCCGGCCCTCGCTTGCGCCACCTCACGGCGCGGGCGAGACTACTCCCGCCCGCCGTCCACCGAACGTCTCCGCCGCTGGAGCCGAAGGCCCGGCACCTTCCTGAGGCTTGCATGAACCTTTCGTCGACTCAGCTCCGCATGCTCGGCAGTGTGATGTACTTCGCCGCTGCGGCGCTGATCCTGAATTTTTTTGCGCAGTTCACCATACAGGTGTGGCCATTCAAGTTCACTGAGCTGAACTGGCGTGTCGGTGCATCCGGGTTGGTCATGGACGCACTGATTTCCACCGTGGTGCCACAAGCGCTGATGTACGTCGCGGCGTTCATGAACAACGATCGCAAGACGCTGCAGCTCCTGCGCTGGGTGGCGTTGCTCGCCGGTCTCGCGACGGTTGCGCTGCTCCTGCTGTTCGCGCTCGACTCGGTGCAGATCCGTGCGCAGCTGCCGCAGAATGTGAAGGGCAACTTCATGAAGGTTGCCTTGCGCGCAGGTTTCGTTGGGATCCTGCTCTCGACCCTCTTCATCTGGCTTGGCCTGACGGTGGGGAAGGTGTTGAAGAGCCAGGGTGCCGTGCGCACGATCGGCGGCAAGGAACCCGCGCAGGAAGGATTGCTGGTGGTCGGCAATCGCGAACCGGCGCGTCCGAATCTGCGCTCGATCGATACGGCAGAGGGCAAGTAGGCCACCGGCGACGGAACACACGGTCGGACGACGCATCGAGACCGAAGTCCCTGAGCAGATCGATTCTGCAGCGATAACCACGGCACCTGTCCACTCTCGCTGGACGGGTGCCGCGCTGCTTGCGGGCGAGAAACTTCGCCCGATCGTGACCTATTTCCGGTCGGCGGCGCGCACGTCGAGACGATCGCGAATCTCGCGCGAGAGGTCCAGCAGCGACCATGGCTTGGCGAGAATGCCCACCGTCGGATCGCGGTCGGCGATTGCCGTCAGGCTCTCGGTCGAATAGCCGCTGACGAGCAGCACCGGCATCGTCCAGCCCCGTGCGCGAATCCTCTCGACGAGCTCCACCCCGCCCATCGCGGGCATCATCACGTCACTCACGATCAGGTCGGGCACTGGTCCAGCCTCGAGAAGCGCCATCGCCGCCACACCGTGTTCGGCGGTGGCCACCGTGTAGCCAAGACTCTCGATCAGCTTGCCGGTGCTCCAACGGACGGCATCGTCGTCCTCCACGAGCAAAACTGAACCGACGCCGCTGCTCGCCGAATCCAGCGGAATCGGCGTCGTGACATCGATCGCTGCTCTGGACACGGGCAGCGACACGATCACACAGGTGCCTCCCCCAGCCGCGTCGGTGATCGTGACGGTGCCACCCATCTGCGTCACGAGCCCATACACAATCGACAGACCAAGGCCGGTGCCCTTCTCCGGAGGCTTGGTCGTGAAGAACGGCTCGAAGACCCGTGCCTTCACGTCATCGGACATTCCAGTTCCACAGTCTGAGACGGTGAACCGCACCATGGATTGCGTGCCCTGCGCGACACAGAGTTCGGGAGCGACGACCTGCACGCCGATTGCCAGCACTCCCCCGCCAGGCATGGCGTCACGGGCATTCGTGACGAGGTTGATCATCACCTGCTCGAACGCGATGCGATCAACCATCAGAGCAACGTCCGGAACAACATCCGGCGCGCGAAGCTCGATCGAGGCCGGCAGCAGCCGTCGCAACACACCGAGCAGTTCGTCGAGGAGCACCCTGACTGACCACGGGTTTGGCGACAGCTCCTGCTTCCGGCTGAAAATCAGCAACTTGCGCGTCAGGGCTGCACCACGGACGCTGGCGTCCTCGATCGCGTCGAGTTCCGGGACGCGACCGCGCAGCGCAGCCAGCAGCGATGCATTGGCGCGAATGATCGTCAACAAGTTGTTGAAGTCATGCGCGATGCCACTGCTCAGCTGGCCGACCGCCTCGAGCTTCTGCGTGTGCTGCACCTGCGCTTCCAGCACACGCTGTGCCGTGAGATCGAGCCAGAGCAGTTCGAACTGCGCGATACTGTCGACGGCGGCCAGGGGCTGGATCGTCACGGTCGCATACCGCAGCGCTCCATCGACCGGTGTGAACTCCACATTGAACCGCCGGGCACCGCCTTCTGTCAGTCCGTGCCGCAAGGCGTCCCTCGCTGACTTCGGAAGCGCGATGACACTCGCGAGGGGTTGCCCGATGACCTCCTCACGGCGCGTGACTGAGAACAACCGCAGCAGCGCCGGATTCGCCGCCAGAATCTGCAGCTGCTCGTTGATCACCGAGATGCCGATCGGGGCCGAGTCGAATAGCGTGCGGTATAGCACCTCCGAACGTGCGAGTGCCATTTCCGCCTGCACCGACGACGTGATGTCACGCACGACAATCTCCGTGGCTCCGTCCGGGACATCGGAGAGAACGGCCTCGGAAATCTCCACCTGGCGGATCGCCCCGTCCTCACGGCGCAGCGTGCGATGCTGATGCATTCCCGAATCGAGCGCATCGGGTTCACCGGAAATCCGCGTCCAGAACCCGGAGCCGACGAGGGCGTCGGCAGAAGCCGCGCCGAGCAACCGGACCGCTGCAGCGTTCGCGAGCTCGATCCCCTCACGACGGCAGACCACCACCGCATCCGGCATGCGCTCGACCATCATCTGATACTGAAGATCGTTCTCGCGCTGCAATCGCACGTTCTTGTCCACCAGCAGATCCACTTCGGATCGCAGTTGCTGGAACTCGTCCTGGTGCGGTGGCTTCAACGTTGGAGCCGACATCGGTGCAACGCCCTGCAGCCGGGCAATCAGGTCCGCCACGCGGACGGACACCGACAACTGGATCAGCCGGCGCATCAGGGCGACAGACGCGACCAGCAGCAACGAGGCCAGCCCAATCAGCAGCCAGGCTGTCCGGATTGCGGTGCCGGTCACGGAGCGCGTGTCCACCGCGAGGATCGCCGTCCCGACTGGCGTACCGTCGTCCCTGCGCACCGCGGCCAGCGACAGCAGTTCGAGTCGCCCGCGCCGACGCACGAGCACGGCCGCGGAGCTGGCCGCCGCTCGGCGCGTCGCGGCGACGATCAGCGGAACGTCAGCCAGCGGCAGCGCATCGGTGTGAGGCAGCGTGACCGGCCCTGCGCCAGCAGGGATCAGTGCCGACCACAACGCGTTGTTCTCGCTCGCGACCGCGATCTCGAGCCGCGGGCTCACGCGTGCACTGTCATGCAGGACATCGGGAATCGCACTCAGCGCGCGCGCCAGCGCGAGGGTCGGAGGCTGATACCGTGCCGTCCGATCGGCGAGGCCAGTGGCCAGCACTTCCACCGTCGCGACCGCGACGACGATCGAAAAACCAAACGCCAGCAGCGTCGCCGACCACTGCGCAAATCGCAGCGCCAGTCTACCGGAGAGTCGACGACTGGTCGCTGGTACCAGGATGTAGACGAGCAGCGGCAGCGCCGCAGCAAACAGCAGCGGCCACCGCACGTCGTTCGGGAGGTTCAGAAGCAGTTCGAGCCGACTCACTGACGACGACCGCCAGCACGGGGAGTATCCCGCAACGAGTCGAGTCTCGCGCGATTCCGCCGCGTCGTCATCGCGTCACGACGCTGGTCCCGTAGCGAGGTGTCTGCTCCCGGCAATCGGTCACGTGCAACGATCGCGCAGAAACCGACCCGGTAAAGAACAACGGCAGGCTCGGCAGCGAATCGTAGGCGAGTTTCGACATGGCGCGCACCGCGGTGTCACGGGTGAGCGGATTGCGCGCGGCGCGGGCACGCTGATAGAGCAACCGGAACTCCGGCGGGTCCCAGCGATGTGTCGGCGCAAAGAACCCATACGGACCCTCGATCGCAATGAGGTTCAGGTACTCCTCGGCCGTCGCAATCCCTGGCTCCTCGGTCCACACCTCGACGTCCGATGGTGGCCGCAGCTGCGGGCTGTCGTCACCACGCGACCCGATGGCTTCCGTTCGAATACCGATGGCTCGCCAGTAGTCGAAGATCACATGGCCCAGGCCTTTTCCAGTCGATGTGCCGGGCGCGAACGGGGTGACCAGGCGCAGCGGCCGCGCGGCAGAAAAGCCCGCCGCGCCAAGCAGCAGGCGCGCGGAATCCGGATCGTATGACGTTGGCGGGAATGCGTTGTCCGACAGCAGAGCGGGAGGCACCACGCCGTCAGAAACCACCGCGTTGTACATCCCGGCCGCCCGCATGATCGCCACGCGATCGAGCGCCATCAGCAGCGCGCGCCGCACGCGGATATCGCGCAAGCCTGGATGCCTGAAATTGAGCAGAATTCGCGTTCGGGACAGCGTCGGAAAGGCGATCAGGCGGAGGGCGCGACTGCCCGCAAGCTCAGCAGCCTGCGCATCGGAGAGGTCATTGGCGCAGTCGATCTGCCCGGCTGCGAATGCCTCGCCAAGAGACGCCACAGGCACGAGACGCACCAGCAGGCTCTCACTCGCTGCACGCTCGGACCAATACCGCTCCCACCGGACAAACCGCAGGAGGCTGTCACCAGTCTCCCACGCGACGAATCGCCACGGGCCGGTGCCCACGGGAGCGCGCCGGGTGCTCGCCTTCCCCATCACCCCAAGGCGGCGCGATCCAAGGGTGCGCGGCAACGCAGGTTCGCGATGCAGCAGTTCGAGCCGCAGCGTCGTGTCGTCGAGTGCCTGCAGTCCTGCGATCGCTGTCGCGGTGCGCGCGCGCACTTCGGCCGCACCGCGCACCTGCATGAAGACGCTCGGCGGTTCATTGGCGTCGGTCGAGTCGGCGACGAGCGCCGTCCACGACCGGACGACGTCGCGGGCCAGGAGCGGCGTGCCATCATGAAACGTGACCCCGCTGCGCAGCGTGAATGTCCACGTCTGCGAGTCCGGAGACGCCCAGCGCTTGGCGAGCCACGGCACCGCGATACCAAGGCTGTCACGTTCCGTGATGGGCTCGAAAACCATACCACCAGCCGTGCCCTCGCTGTAGTCCAGCGAGTACCCAGGCGCGATGCCGCGGACGCGCTGCAACACTGCGACCTGCACGGCTGCCGTTGGACGCGCTGCGTCGCGACAGGCAGTCGTTGCGCAGGCGGCGATCGCCAGCCGCATGATGCACGTCCGCCGCCTCATCGTTCGGTCGAGGGCAGCATTCCCGCTTCGAGCGCCAGTGCGGTGAGTCCCGCTACCGTACCGACTCCCAGTTTCCGCATCAGTCGTTCCCGATGGGTCTCGACCGTGCGTGGGCTGATGCCGAACGAAGCGGCAATCGCCTTGTTGGTCTGCCCCGATGCGATGCCGCGCAGCACGTCGCATTCGCGCGGTGTGAGTTGTGCGATGCGCTCCCACGCCGTGAACCCGCTTGGCACGTCGGTCGGCCTCGCGGCGGCGGGAGAGCCACCGGCCGCCAGCCGCAGCTGCGTCACGAGCATCGTCGCCGCGCTGTCCTTCACGACATACGCACTCGCACCGGCGGCTCGACTCTCGCGGGCATACTCCGCATCGTCGTACATACTCAGCATCACCACCGTCAACTCCGCGCGCTGCGCCTTCAGCAGTCGCACCAGCGCCAGCCCCGACATGTCCGGCAACCCCACGTCGACGACGGCCGCATCAGGCAGCAGACGCGCCGCCAGGGCCAGTGCGCTGGCGGCGTCATTCGCCTCGCCAACCACCAGCATGTCTGGTACCGCCTCGAGAATGCGACGCACTCCTTCGCGGACGATCGGATGATCGTCGACCACCAGGACACGCAAAGGCGAAAGTGCCATCATTTTAGGGGAGCAGGACGAACTCCACGCAGTCCCAGTGCCACGGCGAGACGCGTCCCACCCTGCGGTGACGGCTCAAGGCTGACTCGGCCACCAAGCGCAAACAAACGTTCCCGCATTCCGACCAGCCCCACGTGTCCTCCCTGCTCCCGTTGTGCCAGCAGCGCCCGGGACGGTGGGCCAACGCCATCATCGTCCACCATCAGCAGCACCTCGTCGGCACCGACATCGATCGTCACATGAATCGCGCGGGCATCCGCGTGACGCAACGAATTGATAATGCCCTCCTGTGCGGCGCGGAAGAGCGCCAGCTCGTGGTCGCGCGGCAGTGGCGCCATCATGTCCGGTGCATCGAGCGACGCACGAACCTGACCCTCACGCGACACTTGTGCGACCAGCGAGCGCACGGCGCTGAGCAATCCGAGGTCATCGAGCAGCGACGGACGCAGCGCCGCTGTCACACGCCGCAAACTGGTGAGGCCGGCCGTGACCAGCGAATCAAGACGCGCTGCGATGTCATCAGAACCGGCGACCGCCTGGAGTGCCCCGACTTCCATGCGCATCGCACTGAACAGCTGCCCCGTCTCATCGTGCAGTTCGCGCGCCAGTCGCTTGCGTTCGTCCTCATGCTGTTCCACGAGGCGTGACGAGAGCCGCGCCAGCTCCCCAGTCCGCTCTTCGAGCTGCGATGTCAGCTCCGCTTGCTGCAGCGCCGAACCGACCTGTCGCCCCAACGCCCGCAGGAACTCCTCGTCAAGCGCGCTGAAGGGATCGCGTACATCGCCGGTCAGCACCAGCACATGCGTCACCTGACCGTCACGATAGATCGGCAGGCCCGCTGCAAACCGCTCAGCGCCGGAACTGGGCGGGATTGCGGCGCTGACACTTCGGCCGTCACGCACGGCCTGTGCAACCACTGCGGCTACCGCCGACGGCAGCGTGCTGCCACGCCACCCCTGCGCCCTGCCCGCGCCATCGATCACCGTCGCATCCATCGCGTGGAACAGCGCCGTGCCACTCACGCCGCGCAGGCGCAACGGCCGCTCGAGCAGCGCCGCGATCACCGCGTCGCCTCGCGCGCTGGCTTGCACGTCGGCCGACAGCCGGGCCAGCGCCTCGAGCCCGCGTCGCAGATCGTCGATCACCAGCAACCCGATGGCGCCGAGCACCGCCAGGATGAAGACGATGTCGAGGTAGTAGCCCCAGGGCACCCACGCTCCGCGCGCGCGCAGCAGCGGGTAATCCAGATGGTGCACGGCCCACAGTGTGAACGCAGCCGCCAGCATCCATGCACCTGGTGATCCGGTGCGCTGCGCGTGGCGTGCAAAGCTGATGCCCGTGATCAGGGTGGCCGCACTGAGAAAGGCAATCGCGGGGACCACTGCCAGCAGGAAGTTCTCAAGCGAAAAGATCGCGATGTAACTCCACACGACGGGAAAGAGCGCGAGCAACAGCAACTGCGGTGCAAAGCGCAATCCACGCGAAAAACTGATGGCCGCCGCGAGCAATCCGAGTGCCGTCCATCCCGTCAGCACCTGGTGCCAGAACAGCCACCCGCTGTCCTGCGTGCGGATGAAGCCGATGATGATGCCGACGCGTACCGCGTACAGCCCCCAGCTGGCGGACCACCAGGCGTAGTAGGGCTTCCGAAAGCGCGTGTAGAGCCAGGCGCAGTAGCCCGCACCACCGAGCGCGATCAGCGCGAGCAGCAGCGCCGCCGCAAACTCGGTCATGTGACGCTCCGCCCTACTCCGTCACGGCGCCACTGGCACGCGGCAGCGGCGGCGCGTTGTCCGTCGGCGTGGCGGCCAGCGCGTCACGTGATGCCTGCAACACGCGCGCCTCGACCTCCTTCAGCGAACCGTGAACCAACGCGCCACTCGCCTTCGCATGGCCACCACCGTCGAACAGGCGCGCCAGTGCGTTGACATCGATGTTGCCGGAGCTGCGGAAGCTGATCTTGACGCGATTGTGCCCGAGGTCACGGAAGAACACGGCGAGCCGGGTCCCGGCGATGGATCGCGGATGTTCGACGATCCCATCCATCTCCTCGCTGGTCACATGGTACCGCTCCTTCGCGCCCGCTGCGAGCGACAGCCAGCTGAGGCCGATCGACTCTTCGACGCCAAGCGACTGGAGCGCCTCGGCCAGCAGGCGCACGCGCCCCGGACTCTGCGACGCATACACCCGGCGATACATCAGCTCCGGATCGACACCGTACGCGAGCAGTTGCGCCGCGATGGCGTGCACGCGCGGCGTGGTGTTGCTGAACCGGAAGCCGCCGGTGTCGGTGAGGATCGCGATGTAGAGCGCCGTCGCCGTTTCCATGTCGATCGAGAGGTCCAGCACCTGCGCCAGATCGAACACCAGCTCACCGGTGGCCGACGCGCGTGGGTCCACGACGATGACTTCTGCCGGCGGTTCGTCGCTCGGGATATGGTGGTCGATACAGAAGCGAGGAACCTTCGCTTCACGGACGGTGTCGGCGAGCGTCCCGAGACGCTTCACGTCGCTGATGTCGACCACCAGCATTGCACTCACGTCAGGATCCTTGAGTGCAGCCGCGCCCTGATCGCTGAAGTCCTGCACCGGCCCGCCGAGCAGGAACCGGAACATCGTCGGCCACGGCGTCGGGTTCACAATGCGACACTGGATGCCGAGCTGCGACAGCAGTCGCGAGAGCGCGGCTTCCGAGCCGCAACCGTCACCGTCGCTGTTGACGTGGGTCGACAAAGCCACCGTCATGCCGGATTTCAGGCCGGACGCCAGGGTCCTGATCGCATCGACGCGGTCGGCGGGCACTGCAAGAAGGTCGCGCATTGGGGGCATGATTCTATGAAAATAGAGCGGCGCCCGGTGGTCCGGGCGCCGCTGACCAACCACAAGAGAAAGTCGACCTCAGTCGCCCGAGGCCGCCCCACCCGACTCGGCCTTGCCGATGGTCGAGTTTCGCATGCCGTACAGGAAGTAGGTCGTCATGCCGATCGCGGTCCAGATGCCGAGCAGCGTCCAGGTGAGCCCCGGCAGCTGGTACATCATGAACAGCGTGGCGCCGGCACCAAGGATCGGCACGAGCGGCACCAGCGGCGTCCGGAACGGGCGCTGAAGTTCGGGCGAGCGCACGCGCAGCACCCAGACGCCGATGCACACGGTGGCAAACGCGGCCAGCGTGCCGCCGGAGACCAGCTCACCGAGCAGGCCGAGCGGGAAGAAGCCGGCGATGACAATGGCGACCATGCCGACGATCCAGGTGGACGCCGACGGCGTCTGGTACTTCGGGTGCACCCTGGAGAAGATCCGCGGCAGCAGGCCGTCGCGCGACATGGTGAAGAAGATGCGCGGCTGGCCCATGAGCATCACCAGCACAACCGACGACAGACCGGCCACGGCACCGACATTCACGAGGTATTCGAGCCACTTGAGCTGCGGCACGGCCTCGAGCGCGGCCGACACCGGGTGAGCAACGCCAAGCGCCGTGTAGGGCGCAAGACCAGTCATGACCAGCGACATCAGGATGTAGAGCACCGTGCAGATCAGCAGCGAGGCGATCATGCCGATCGGCAGGTCACGCTGCGGGTTCTTCGCTTCCTGCGCCGCCGTGGAGACGGCGTCGAAGCCGATGTACGAGAAGAACACCACCGGCGCCGCGCGCAGCACGCCCGACATGCCGTACTTCGTGGTGCCGTCGGCGTTGGTCACCATCTCCGGAATGAACGGGTGCCAGTTGTCGGTGTTCACGTACATGAAGCCGAAGCCGATTACCAGCAGCACGATGACCATCTTGATGGCCACGACGACATTGTTGAACGTGGCCGATTCCTGCACGCCGCGCACGAGCAGCATCGTC
>JANNVN010000250.1:0-25385 GCA_031414435.1 Gemmatimonadaceae bacterium | reverse complement strand
CCCGGGTCGGACAGGTGAACGATCGGGCGCTGCTCGACTTCGGCATCGATTGTCTGAACGACGCCGAGTCGCGCGGCGGCTTCCGGATCACGACCGGCCAGGATCTCGGCCATGGTCTGCTGTCCGATGGCATCACCCGGTCGCTCGACTACCTGCATGCGCGGTTCGCGGGCTGCGTAGTCTCGGACACGTCGCAACCGACGGGTCAGGGGAACTACCACGTGCTCGCCGCGATGCTTCGTGGGATTGACGTCGAGCTGTCCCGCGCCACGGTCGGGCTGATCGGGTGCGGTAACGTCGGGACGCGGGTCCTCACTCGTCTGATGGAACAAGGGACATCGCTCCGCGCACTGGATGCGAGCGAAACGCGCCGCGCCGAGATCGCCGCCATGGGGATGCCGGTGTTCGCTCCGCACCAGAAGGCCGAGCTGCTGCTCAGCAGTCTCGATGCCGTCGTGGTCAACGCTGCCGGCGGATCGCTGGACATGCAGTCGCTGGCAACCATCGCGGCGAATCCGCGGCTGCGTGTGATCTGCGGTTCCGAGAACCTTGCCATGCCGGACGAACGTGCGGGCTCTGCACTGCTGCGCCGTGCGGGGAAGGCGTACGCCCCGACTGAACTCGGCGGCATGATGGGGTACCTCACCGCAGCCGAAGAGTATCTCGCACGTGTGGAGGACGTACCGTTCGACATCCAGACACTCATCGCGGCGGCGTCGCAACTGGAGGCGCCGGTCGACGCGGCGATGCGTCGCCTGCGCGAGCAGGATTTTTCGCTGTCGTTCGAAGCGGCGTTGCGCGCCGTTTGTCGGGCGATGTGACGGCAGGCGCTGCGGTGCGGCGGAGTGGCTCGAGCGCGCCCGGCTGCCTCCCTACTTCGCCTTGAATTTTGCGATCGCCTGTCGGGTAAAGTCGGACAACACCAGCGTGCCGCTCATCCGCGCTCGTTCCGCCAACAACGCGTCCCAGTTCTCCGTGCCTTGCCATGCCACGGATTTCATCAGTCGCATCGCTTCCGGATTTGACGCGGCGAGCGTTGCCGCGAGGGTATCGATCGCCTGGTCCATCGCCGTCCCGTCTTCCAGAACGCGCGCGAACAGGCCGTGACTTTCGCACCACGCGGCGTCACGCCAGTCGGCGTCGACGGACATCGCCATGAACGGACCCATGCCCACGCGCCTCGCGATCACCGGTCCAACCACGAAGGGCCCGATGCCAACGGCAAGCTCGCTCAGCTTTACCGAGGCGCTGCGCACCGCAAAGGTGTAGTCGCCGGCGGCGGCGATCCCGATGCCGCCGCCGGCCGTCCGCCCCTGCACGCGAACGATCACGAACTGCGGCGACCGGATCATGGCAAGGATCACCCGGGAAAAGCCACTGAAGAACAGTTCGCCGTCGTCGGGCGTTGAGATGTGCACCAGTTCGTCAAAGGACGCGCCGGCGCAGAATGGTCCTGTTCCGTCACTGCGGAGCACGATGACTCGTGTGTCCGGGTGACGCCCGACGTTCCCGATCGTATCCGCGAGGTGGCGGAGCAGGGCCCCGGGCAGCGAGTTGCCCTTCGGATGCGAGAAACGGATGGTCGCTATCCCGTTCGCGATGTCCACACCCACTTCGCCGCCAGCGACGGGGGATGATTGTACCGGAGTCCAGTTTTCCATGGCGGAAAATACACCTTTTCTTGCCGCGCCGTCCATTGTCCAGTGCCTTCCAGCCGGTAGATTCAGGGATGACCCAGACACGAGCGATCGAGACGATTTCAGATGATCCGGCGGCCATGACGGCGTTCGAGGCCCGGATCGCGAACGGCGAAAGCATCGAGCCGAAGGACTGGATGCCGGAGCGGTATCGCAAGCAGCTGATCCGCATGATGTCGCAGCACGCCCATTCCGAGATTGTCGGCATGCTGCCAGAAGGCAACTGGATCACGCGCGCACCATCACTGCGGCGAAAGGTTGGCCTGCTTGCGAAGGTGCAGGATGAAGCCGGCCACGGACTCTACATCTACTGCGGTGTCGAAACGCTCGGCGCTGACCGCACCGACATCATCGCGCAGTTGCTCGATGGCCGAGCCAAGTACTCCAGCATCTTCAACTACCCGACCCTGACCTGGGCGGACATGGGTGTCATCGGCTGGCTCGTCGATGGGGCCGCGATCGTCAATCAGACATTGCTGGCCAAGGCGTCCTACGGGCCGTACGCCCGCGCGATGATTCGCATCTGCAAGGAAGAGAATTTCCACAAGCGCCAGGGCTACGAGATGGTGTCGGTGTTGGCAGCGGGTACGCCGGCGCAGAAGGCCATGGTGCAGGATGCGGTGAATCGTTTCTGGTGGCCGGCACTGATGATGTTCGGCCCGAGTGACGTTGATTCGCCCAACTCGGCGGAATTGATGCGCTGGGGCATCAAGCGGAAGTCGAACGACGAGTTGCGTCAGCGCTTCGTGAATCTGACCGTGTCGCAGGCGATCGCGGTCGGCCTCACACTGCCCGATCCGTCGATGCGGTACGATGAGGCGACGGAGAACTGGGACTTTGGTGAGATCGACTGGACCGAGTTCAATCAGGTGGTGCGCGGGAATGGGCAGTGCAATCAGGAGCGTCTCGAGACGCGCCGACAGGCGGAACGGGATGGGGCTTGGGTGCGCGAAGCGGCGACGGCCTATGCCGCCAAGCAGCGAGCGCGCAGCGCCTCGGCCGCAGCGTGACGATGGACGCGCATGACGGGGACGTGGCACGCGCCGCAGAACTGGCGGCGCAAGCTGCCGCTCTCCCCGCAGACGGACAGTGGCCATTGTGGGAAGTCTTCACGCAGAGTGAGCAGGGGGCGCCGCATGAACACGCGGGCTCGCTGCACGCGGTCGATGAAGAGCAGGCGTTGCAGAATGCGCGCGACGTGTACGCGCGCCGCGGCGGCGTGATCTCGCTCTGGGTGGTGCCATCGGCGGCGATCACGGCGTCGAGCGCCGGCGACAGCGGACCGTTCTTCGATCCCGGGGCTTCCAAGGCGTATCGTCATCCTCAGTTCTACAAGGCGCCTCGCGGCGTCCGCGTTCTGTGAGCGGGTCGAAAGGGTCGGTCACCCCGCCGGTTGCACCGTCGCCCAACGTACTGTTCGAGACGTTGCTGCGCCTCGGCGACGACCGACTGGTGCTCGGCCATCGCGTCAGCCAGTGGTGCGGACACGGTCCGATTCTCGAAGAGGACATTGCGCTGGCGAATGTCGCGCTCGATCTGGTCGGGCAGGCGACGATGCTGCTGCACCTGGCCGGCGAGGTCGAGGGCGCCGGTCGCGATGAGGATGCGCTCGCGTATTTTCGCGACGAGATCCATTTCCGGAACTGCCTCCTGGTCGAGCAGCCGAACGGCGATTTCGGCACCACCATCGTTCGGCAGTTTCTGTTCGACGTGTATTCCGTCGTCCAATGTGACGCGTTGACGCACAGCACGCATCCCGAATTGGCTGCGATTGCAGCCAAGTCGCTCAAGGAAGTGAAGTATCATCTGCGCCACAGCGGCGACTGGCTGCTGAAGCTGGGTGACGGAACGAGCGAGAGCCACGATCGCGTCCAGCGGGCGCTGAACTCGCTCTGGCGTTTCACGCCGGAACTGTTCGCCGCCGACGATATTGATCGCGCTGCGTTCGCGGCGGGAATCGGCCCCGATCTCGCCGCGCTGCAGTCTCAGTGGAGCAGCATCGTGCGCGATGTCGTAGCGCGCGCGACACTCACGATGCCGCCCGACGTGCCGATCCGCGCCGGCCGCACTGCCCGCCAGGGAGCACACTCGGAACATCTCGGCCACATGCTGGCGGAGATGCAGATCGTGGCGCGTTCGCATCCTGGTGCCAAGTGGTAGCAGCGCCTCGCACCTCTTTGCCGACACGTGATGAGGTGTGGGCTATCCTGGGCTCCGTGATGGACCCGGAGGTCCCGGTTCTCAGCGTGTGCGACCTCGGGATCGTGCGAAACGTCGAAATCGACGCAGCAGGCACGGTGACCGTCACCGTCACGCCGACCTACTCCGGGTGCCCGGCGATTCTCGTCATCGAGCAGGATATCGCCGATGCGATCATTGCCGCGGGTATCCCTTCGGTCCAGGTGCAGACGACGTTCTCGCCGCCGTGGACCACCGACTGGATCGCACCGGATGCGCGCGCGCGGCTCAAGGCTTATGGCATCGCACCGCCCGGCCGCGCCGAGTCCGGCGGCCTCGTGCAATTGATGCGCGCACGGCCGGCAGTGCAGTGTCCGTACTGCGACTCTCACGACACCGAGATCCGGAGTGAGTTCGGCACCACGGCGTGCAAGTCGCTCTGCTGGTGTCGCAGCTGTCGGCAGCCGTTCGAAGAGTTCAAGGCGATCTGAATTCTCACTCGCGGGTCCGGGCAAAGGGCATTCTGGTCTCTTGACACCGCGCGGTCCGGGTATCTGTGTAGCACGCCGCGAGGGGGCACGCCTCGTTGTCCCCGCGGCGTCCCACACCACGGAGTTTCAACATGGGTTCCAATCCGCTGGCGAAGTCCGCGCTGACTGGTGTCGTGATGCAGGCGGTGATGGTGATGGTCGGCAAACTGGTACCGTCGATCGGCGCGATGCCGAATTTCTTTGCGATTTGTGGTACGGTGCTCGCCGCCGTCACTGGTTCGATCGTGGCCCGGAGCGCTCCGAACGCCACCGCCGGGAGTGTCGCCACGAATGGTGCGATTGCGGGTGGCGCGACGAGCGTGGTCGGCGGCCTGCTGGCCGTGGCGACCGGACAATGGCCAGGGTTCGAGATCGTGCAGCTGCTCTTTCCGGCGCTGTCGGGTGCGATCGGCGGCGGGGTCGGCGGAATGCTTGGGCGGATGATGAACAAGCCGTCAGCGACCTAGTGTGGTGTAGCCGAAATTCCTCGGCAAAAGGTGGGCTGTGGATTTTGGTGCCAACCAGGGCGCAGCCGGGGGCGATAGCGGCATCGCGAGGTGTTGCAACGCCGGGTGGTGCCGAAAGACATGCCCAACTGCCAAGCGACGTCGGCTACGCTACGCTAGGTGCGCAGCAAGTCCTCGATGCACGCCGCAATCCGGTCGGCGTCAGGCAGCACAGCCCCAAGCAGGACTTCATGGTACGGCATCGGCACGTCGTTCACCGCCAGCCGCTGAATGGGCGCATCGAGAGACCAAAACGCATCCTGTGAGAGCACCGCCGCGATCTCGGCGCCGAATCCTGCGGTGAGCGTATCCTCGTGGACAATCAGACAGGTGCCGGTGCGCGTCACCGACGCCAGCACTGACTCACGATCCCAGGGCATGATCGTGCGCAGATCGAGCAGATCGATACGTCCCGGGAAGCGATCAGCCGCGTCGACACAGCGATGCACCATCGCCCCCCACGTGACCAGCGTTACGCGATCGCCCTCGCGGATCCGATGCGCGCGGCCGAACGGCAGCACGTAATCGTCGCCGGGATACCGGGCACTGCCATCGCTGGTCATCAGCAGCGAGCGATGCTCGAAGAAGATCGTTGGATTTCCGCTCCGCATTGCCGTCCGCAGCAGGCCGACCGCGTCGGCGGCGTTGGACGGCATCGCCACCTGCCATCCAAGCGCGTGCGCCCAGGTGACTTCCCCCGAAAGCGAGTGCCAGGGGTCGCCCACATCCTTCCCGAAACCGCCAGGCATCCGGACCACAATCGGAGCCGCGAACTGATTGGCGGTTCGCCACCGCATGGTGCCGCAGTTGTTCAGCTGCTCATGTGCGGGGTCGGCGTACTTGCGGAACTGAATCTCCGCGACCGGCATCAGCCCATTCACCGCCATGCCAACTGCGCGACCGATGATCCCTTCTTCCGACAGGCTGGTGTCGAAGACACGGTCGCCACCGAATCGCTTCTGCAGGCCTTCCGTGACCAGATGAACGCCACCCTTCCGACCCACGTCCTCGCCGAACACCAGCAGTTTCGGATTCAGCGCCAGCTCGACCGCCAGCGTGCGCCGAACCGCCTCTGCCAGTCGCATCATCTCGCCGTCGCCCGTGGCGACTTCCGTCGAGGGGAGCGCGGCTCGCTCTTCGCGCGTCAGGCCGCCGAAGGTTGGCACGTCGCCAGCGCGTGGCGATTCCTCGTACACGAATCGCCTGACGTCGGCGGCGACAGGGGCGCCACGACTGCGAGCACTCTCCACGCCGGTCGTGACCGCGTCGGCCACTTCCTGCTCGAGTGCATTCCAGTCTGCGTCCGACATGTACGCGGGAACGAGATGGGCGCGCAGCCGCGGCAGCGGATCACGCGCCACATCGGCCGCAATGTCGTCATCGGTGCGGTAGCCGCGCTGATTGTCAGGCCCGGAATGGCTGCTCAGTCGGGGTACCGTCAGCCGAACCAATGCCGGTCCCGCGCCACTGCGCACGTGCGTCACGCATTCGGCAATGAGCTCGGCCGACTGCGCCGGATTGCACCCATCGCCGTTGCGAAGAAAGAGGTTGCCGAACGAGGCGAGATTCGCCGCGATATCTCCACCAGGCGTCTGCATGTCGCCGGAGACTGAGATGCCGAGCCCGTTGTCCTCGATGTAGAAGAGCATCGGCAGTCGGAGCGTGGTGGCAACCGTGAGTGCTGACCAGAATCCACTGGTCGCCACACTGGCATCGCCGCCAAGTGCAACCGCTATCGCTCCAGCGTAGGTCTCGTCGCCCAGTGTCTGTCGGCGAAACGTGATCGCCTGCGCCCAGCCGATGGCGGGTGTGAACTGCCCGCCGACGTCGCCGGCCATCGGCAGGACCGTGGCACCGTTCCATCCGGGCAGGTTACACACCACACCGATATCACGGCCATCACTGAACCCGCCGGCGCGGCCGAGCGGGCTGCCATGCCCGTCAGCGATCGGCAGGCCGAGCGAGAGCAACAGCGGTCGCGACCGGTAGTAGGCACCAACGCCGTCGTGCGGGTGCCCAAGCAGGGACCCGAGAATACTCTGCGCCACATCGTGTCCCCGCGCCGAGAACTGGTACAGCACCAGGTGTTCACGAGGGACGGACGTCCGGCTGCGGTTTGTGGCTTCCTCGAGATCGTCCAGCGCGCGCGAGACTAACGCCGTGTGCGCGATCCTGCGCCAGTCGAAGCCTGTATCGACGGGCCAGGCGGAGGAGTCGGAGTGGTCGGGCGACATGGTGGCGTGCGTCACGGGAGCTGGGATGGGCGGCCGGGCCGCGACTTCGACAAATGTGGCGCCTTGCGACGGTGAAGGGGAGGCGCGATGCGGGGCAGGTGCCGTGCGCGACGGTATATTGCATGCTGCTGGATCGCGGCCGCGGCCGCGATCACCCGCTGATCCTTGACTTCGCGATGACCCGATGGAATCCGATCTGCTTCTGAGCCACCTGCGCGACGGCGTGTTGAGCGTGACGCTGAACCGCCCGCAGGTGCTGAACAGCTTCAACCGCGCCATGGCGGCGGCACTGTTGCACGCGCTGTCGCGGGCGGCGGCCGATGACGCAGTACGCGCCGTGCTGATCGCAGCCAACGGCCGCGCGTTTTGTGCGGGGCAGGATCTGGCTGAGGTCTTGCCCGATGCGGCGGGGATCATGCCCGACCTCGGTGACGTTGTGGAGCGCGACTACAATCCGATCATCCGCGCGATCCGGACTCTGGAGAAGCCGGTGGTGTGTGCGGTGAACGGCGTCGCCGCAGGAGCGGGCGCCAACCTCGCCTTTGCCTGTGACATCACGCTCGCCGGCGAGAGCGCCACCTTCATCCAGAGTTTCGCCAGGATCGGATTGATCCCCGACAGTGGTGGCACGTTCATCCTGCCGCGGATCGTCGGGCTGCAGCGGGCCGCCGCGCTGACCATGCTTGGCGACAAGCTTCCTGCGGCGGTGGCAAAGGACTGGGGCCTCGTGTTCGAGGTGGTGCCGGATGCGGAGCTGCTCGAGCGATCGTCCGCGCTGGCGCTACGCCTGGCTGGCATGCCGACGCGAGGGATCGGAATCGCCAAGCGCGGGTTGAACGCGTCCTTCGCACATTCGCTCGACGAGCAGCTGGCGCTCGAGGTGTCGTTGCAGAGGGAAGCCGGGCGGACCACGGACTACGCCGAGGGCGTGAAGGCATTCATGGAGAAGCGCACGCCTCTGTTCGAGGGACGCTGATGGTTGACGCTCGCAGTACGATCGGAGTCATCGGCGCGGGCGCGATGGGTAGCGGCATCGCACACGTCGCCGCGGCCGCCGGCCACGCTGTGATCCTTGGCGATGTGGCAGCGGACGCGGTCTCACGCGCACGCGCCGGGATCGCGACGCTGCTGGAACGTGACGTCGTGAAGGGTCGCCTCACGCAAACGGCCGCCGACGCCACGCTCGCACGCATTCGCGACGCCGGAGATGTCCGCGTTGGCTTCGAAGCCTTCAGCGGGTGCGGACTGGTGATCGAAGCCGTGGCAGAGCTGCTGTCGGTCAAGACGGCCCTCTTCACACAACTCGAAGGGGCCGTTCGCGACGACTGCATTCTCGCCACGAACACATCTTCGCTTGCCGTCGCGGCAATTGCGGGCACGTGCCGCCGGCCGGAACGTGTGGTGGGCATCCACTTCTTCAATCCCGCGGTGCTCATGCCGCTGGTGGAGATCATCCCGGCCGTCACCACGTCGGACGCGGTGACCGCGGCGGCTCGCGCGCTCGTGACATCGTGGAAGAAGGTCACGGTGATCGCAACCGACACCCCGGGTTTCATCGTGAACCGCGTCGCGCGCCCGTTCTACGGCGAGGCGTTGCGACTGCTGGAAGAAGGGGTCGCAGACGCGCCCACGATAGACTGGGCGATGCGTGATCTCGCCGGGTTCCGCATGGGGCCGTTCGAGTTGATGGACTTCATCGGCAATGACATCAACTTCGCCGTCACGCAGAGCGTCTACGAGGGTTTCTTTCAGGATCCACGGTACCGTCCGTGCATCACGCAACGCCGATTGGTCGAGGCGGGCTTCTGGGGCCGGAAGCGTCTGCGCGGATTCTATGATTATCGCGACGGTGCGGTGAAGCCTGAACCGACCCGCGACGCCGTCCTCGGGGCTGCGATCACCGAGCGTGTGCTGGCAATGCTCGTGAACGAGGCAGTCGACGCGGTGCACTGGCGCATCGCGTCATCAGACGACATCGAGACTGCCATGACGAAGGGCGTGAACTACCCGCGCGGACTTCTGTCGTGGGGGGACGAGATTGGTCCGGCGCGGGTGCTCGACCGCTTGGACGCGCTGTACGCGGAGTATGGGGAGGATCGATACCGCGCCAGCGTTTTGCTGCGCCGCCGGGTCGCGGCCGGACAGGGGCTCTGCGCATGACTGCTGACGCGCATGCGGAGACTCCGGCCCCTGCGTTGGAGACAGTCACCGGAATGCTCGCCACCGACGCGTTCAGCCGCTGGCTCGGCATCACGCTCATCTCGGTCCGCCCCGGGTATTGCGTGCTCACGATGCGGATCCGGGAGGACATGGTCAACGGATTCGGCGTGTCGCACGGCGGCATCGTCTACTCCCTTGCCGACAGCGCGATGGCCTTTGCGTGCAACAGCGGCGAGTTCGTCACGGTGGCGGTCGACAATCAGATCGCCTACCCCGCCGCAATTCAGGTGCACGACACCCTGACGGCGACGGCTTCGGAGGACGCGGCGAGTGGTCGACTCGGCTTTTACCGGGTGACGGTCCGCAATCAGCACGATGTCGTTGTCGCTCTCTTTCGCGGCTCAGTGTATCGCACGCGCCGCCTGCACGCTTCCGCCCCCACACCTGAATGACTGACGCGTTCATCCTTGATGGAGTCCGGACCCCGATCGGCAGCCTCGGCGGCCAATTGGCAGACGTTCGGGCCGATGATCTTGCGGCGTATGTGATCGCCAGCCTCGTCGCCCGGCACGCGGCGCTCGATCCCGCGCAGATCACCGATGTGATCGTCGGCTGTGCCAATCAGGCGGGCGATGACAATCGCAATGTGGCCCGGATGGCCGCGCTCCTCGCCGGTCTGCCGCACTCGGTGCCTGGCGAAACGGTCAATCGGCTGTGTGCGTCCGGCATGAGCGCCGTGGCCAGCGCGGCGCGCGCCGTGCAGTGCGGTGACGGTGAGTTCTACGTCGCCGGGGGGGTCGAGAACATGACGCGCGCTCCATATGTCATGAGCAAGGCAAGCAAGCCGTATGCTCGCGATATCGAGATGTTCGACACCAGTCTGGGGTGGCGCTTCGTCAATCCGGAGATGAAGCGTCGGTATGGCGTGGATTCGATGGGCCAGACCGCCGAAAATGTGGCGGAACAACACGCGATCTCGCGCGAGGATCAGGACGCCTTTGCGCTCCGATCACAGTTGAAGGCCGCGGCGGCGCGCTCGTCCGGCCGATTCGTACCGGAGATCGCGCCAGTCTCGATTGCACAGAAGAAGGGTGACGCGAAGCTGGTCGCGGAGGACGAGTTCATTCGCGCTGACACCACTCTTGAGATACTCGCCAGACTCAAGCCGGCCTTTCGCACCGACGGCAAGGGATCCGTGACGGCGGGCAATGCCTCCGGATTGAACGACGGTGCTGCAGCGTTGCTGATCGGGTCCGCGCGCGGCGCCCAGACGATCGGCGCAACACCGTTGGCGCGGCTCGTCACGACGGCGGTCGCTGGCGTCGAACCGCGCGTGATGGGACTGGGGCCGGTGCCCGCGTCGCGTCTCGCGCTCGCCAAGGCGGGATTGACGTTGGCGGATATCGGCGTGGTCGAACTGAACGAGGCCTTTGCTGCCCAGGCCATCGGGTGCCTCCGCGAACTCGGTGTGGCGGATGACGATCCGCGTGTGAATCCGAACGGCGGCGCGATTGCGCTCGGCCACCCGCTGGGGATGAGTGGCGCCAGGATCCTGCTCAGCGCCGCACATGAGTTGCAGCGCTCCGGCGCACGGTACGCGCTGGCCACCATGTGTGTCGGCGTGGGTCAGGGCATGGCCACCATTCTTGAACGCGTCTAGTGGAGTGGAAACGAAGTTCGGGGTGCAGTCGCCAGCCGGCACCTCCCGACTCGCGACGTTGGAAATCCTCGCAATACCGAGGGTAGTGCTGCGGTTTCCGCCTTGCCATCCGGGCTTCCCACCCGGCTTGATGCTACCCCAACTTCATTTCCACTCCACCAGTGTCCAACATCTTCGCCTTCGATGGGTTCATTCCGGTGGTGCACGAGTCGGCCTTCGTGCATCCGAACGCCACGGTCACCGGTAACGTGGTGATCGGACGTGATGTCTACATCGGTCCCGGCGCGGCCATCCGCGGCGATTGGGGTGGCATCGAGATCGACGACGGCTGCAACGTGCAGGAGAATTGCACGGTCCACATGTTCCCCGGTGTCGTCGTGGTGCTCGAGCCAAATGCACACATCGGGCACGGAGCCATCATTCACGGTGCGCGGATCGGCGCCAATGCACTGGTCGGGATGAACGCGGTGGTCATGGACAATGCGGTCGTTGGCGCGGGCTGTGTGGTTGGTGCGCTCTGCTTCGTTCCGGCCGGAATGGTGATTCCCGAGCGGAAGGTCGTCGTCGGCAACCCAGCGAAGATCGTGAAGGACGTGAGTGACGAGATGTTGCAATGGAAGAGTGAAGGCACCGCATTGTATCAGGTACTCCCGGCGCAGCTGCATGCCACGCTGAGGGCATGCGAACCGCTGCGCGAGGTGCCGGCCGATCGGGCAAGCCAGTTGTCGACATACAAAACATGGGGAGAAACCAAGTCGTGAAGCGATTGCAGAACTACGCGTACGGCGAGTGGGTTGACGGCTCCGGGACTGGCACGGCGCTGTATCACGCTGTGACGGGTGCGGAAGTGGCGGTTGCGTCGAGCGAGGGGCTGAATTTCCGTGACATGTTGACCTATGGTCGCACCGTGGGCGGACCGACGCTGCGGGCGATGACCTTTCATCATCGTGCGCGAGTGCTCAAGGCGCTGGCGCAATACCTCACCGCGCGCAAGGATGAGTTCTATGCGGTCTCGGCGTGGACCGGCGCCACCAAGGCCGATTCATGGGTTGACATCGATGGCGGATTCGGCACCCTCTTCGCGTACGCGAGCAGGGGGCGTCGGGAGTTCCCCGACGAAACGTTCTTTGTCGATGGCGGCGTCGAAGGCCTGAGCAAGGGAGGCACCTTCATCGGGCGTCATATCTGTGTGCCGATGGAGGGCGTTGCCATCCAGATCAATGCGTTCAATTTCCCCGTCTGGGGGATGCTGGAGAAGTTCGCCACGTCGTTTCTCGCCGGCGTGCCAAGCATCGTCAAGCCAGCGACGGTCACCAGCTACCTGACCGAAGTCGTCGCGCGCGCGATGGTGGAGTCCGGGCTGCTGCCGGCAGGCACGTTCCAGTTGATTTGCGGCAGCGCGGGCGACCTGCTCGAGCATGTCGACTGCCAGGATTCGGTCGCGTTCACTGGATCCGCCACCACTGGGTTGATGCTCAAGGGCAGTGCGGCGATCCTTGGCAACAGCGTCCGTTTCAATCAGGAAGCCGATTCGCTCAACTTCTCGATGCTCGGGCCCGACGCGGCGCCGGGCACTGACGAGTTTGACCTCTTCATCAGGGAAGTCACTCGCGAGATGACCGTCAAAGCGGGGCAGAAGTGCACCGCGATTCGTCGGACGTTCGTGCACGAGAGCATGGTGGAGGCCGTGACCGCTGCGCTGTCGAAGCGACTCGCGGGCGTGACGGTGGGCGATCCTGCCGCCGATGGCGTCCGTATGGGCCCGCTCGCTGGCAAGAGCCAGGTGCGTGAGGTTGAGCGCAACGTCGCGCTGCTCCAGGCAGGTGCCGAGGTCGTCTTCGGTGGCCCGGGTACGCTCACCGTGGTTGGTGCGGACGCCGAACGCGGGGCGTTCTATCCTGCAATGCTGCTCTATGCGAATGCACCATTCGGTGGAACGCCGTCGCACGATGTCGAAGCGTTCGGGCCAGTGAACACCGTCATGCCGTATCGGAGTGTGGATGAGGCAGTCGCGCTGGCGCGGCTCGGGAAGGGCAGTCTCGTCGGGTCGGTGTTCACTGCGAAGGACGATGTCGTGCGCACGATGGCTCTCGGCTCGGCCGCGTACCATGGGCGGCTGATGTTCGTCAATCGCCACAGTGCGAAGGAATCGACGGGCCACGGGTCACCGATGCCTGGGATGGTGCATGGTGGACCGGGCCGCGCCGGCGGCGGTGAAGAACTCGGCGGCGTCCGCGGCGTAATGCACTACATGCAGCGCACGGCGATCCAGGGATCGCCGCAGACCGTGTCGGCGGTCACCCGTGAATGGAGCAAGGGTGCCGATGAGCTGCGCGATCGCATTCACCCGTTCCGGAAGTTCTTCGGCGAACTGCGGATTGGCGAGACCTTCATCACACATCGTCGCACGGTGACGGAGGCCGATGTCGTGAATTTCGCCGGCATTTCCGGTGACTTCTTCTACGCGCACATGGACGACATCGCCGCACAGGCGTCGCTCTTCGGCAAGCGCGTGGCGCATGGCTACTTCGTGCTGTCGGCGGCGGCGGGACTGTTCGTCGATCCGGCGCCGGGCCCGGTGCTGGCGAACTACGGTCTCGAGGGGCTGCGCTTCGTGAAACCGGTCTACATCGGCGATACGATCGTCGCGCGCCTGACCTGCAAGCAGAAGACCGCCAAGGAGGATCGCGTAGATCAGATTCCGCAGGGTGTGGTGCACTGGGATGTTGAAGTGATGAATCAGGATGGCGAAGCGGTGGCGGTGTACACCATTCTGACGCTGGTGCAACGGGCTGTCGACGCGGTGGCCTGACAGCCTGGCGTACGGCCCACGACGATCTCCCGGAGCCTGCAATGCCCGTCACCCGACCATCGCCCGGAGACCTCGAGCCCATTGAGATCGCCGGTCGGGATGAAGTTGAGGCATTGCAGCTGCAGCGCTTGCAATGGACGGTGCGTCACGCGTACGAGAACGTGGCGCATTACCGTCGCGCGTTCGATGCCGCAGGGGTCCACCCGGACGATCTCCGCACGACGCGCGATCTGATCCGCTTCCCATTCACGACGAAGGCTGACCTTCGTGACAACTACCCGTTTGGCATGTTCGCCGTACCGCGCGAACAGGTCGTGCGGGTGCATGCGTCGTCGGGCACCACGGGCAAGCCGACGGTTGTCGGGTACACGCAGCGTGACATCGATACGTGGGCCCAGCTGGTGGCACGGTCCATCCGTGCGGCTGGTGGTCGTGCCGGTGACATCGTTCACGTCGCATACGGGTATGGACTGTTCACTGGCGGCCTGGGTGCGCACTACGGCGCGGAGCGCCTCGGATGCACGGTCATTCCCATGTCGGGCGGGCAGACCGAAAAACAGGTGCAGCTGATTCAGGAATTTCGCCCGGACATCATCATGGTCACGCCGAGCTACATGCAGGTGATCATCGAACAGTTCGAGCGCATGGGACTTGATCCCGCATGCTCATCGCTGAAGATCGGCATCTTCGGTGCGGAGCCGTGGACCAACGCGATGCGCGGCGACATCGAGCGGCGCGCCGGCCTCGACGCAGTGGACATCTACGGGCTCTCCGAGGTCATGGGGCCCGGCGTCGCCAGCGAATGCATCGAGAGCAAGGATGGTCCGGTGATATGGGAAGATCACTTCTATCCGGAGATCATCGACCCGCTCACCGGCGCCGTGCTGCCCGATGGCGAGGAGGGAGAGCTCGTCTTCACCTCGCTGACCAAGGAGGCGCTTCCGATGGTTCGCTATCGGACTCGCGATCTGACCCGGTTGCTGCCACCGACGTCGCGATCATTCCGGCGCATGGCGAAGATCGTCGGCCGCAGCGACGACATGCTCATCATCCGAGGCGTCAATGTGTTCCCGACGCAGATCGAGGAGCTCCTGCTGCAGCATGGCGCACTGTCCGGACAGTACCTGATTCATGTGCGCCGCGACGGGCCGCTCGATCAGGTCGAGGTACGCTGCGAACTGCAACCGGGCCAGGGGCTTCCGACCGTCGAGCTCACGGATCGAATTGCCAATGAGCTGGAGTACCGGATCAAGGTGCATGTCGGCGTCACCGTCACCGTCTCCGTGCTGGCGCCGGACACGCTCGAGCGAGCGCAGACAGGCAAGGCGCGACGCGTGATCGACTCGCGCATCGGCTGATCCGCCCGCGCCGGTAGCTCTCAGCGATTCGTGGTGGCGGGATTTCCTGTCAGGTGACCTCAGTGGCCGGTCAGGAGCGCCTCAAAACAGCGTAGTGACGAGTGACCGCTCGGCCAGCACGATGCGATTGCGGCCCCGCTCCTTCGCGAGATACAGGGCGCGGTCCGCATCGAGGAGCAACCGGTCGATCTGGTGCTGATCGGCGAACATTGCCATGCCGACGCTGATCGTCACCGAGACGGTGCGTCCGTCGCTCGCCGGGATCGCAATCGCTGCCACCGCTTCGCGCAGGCGATCGACGATCCGGAACGCCGTCTCCTGATCCGTGAGCGGCATCAGCATTGCGAACTCCTCGCCACCCAGTCGTCCGATGACGTCATCGCTGCGCACGGCGCTGCGGCATGCGGCGCCGATCGCCATCAGGACGGCGTCACCCACCGCGTGCCCGAACTTGTCGTTGATCGGCTTGAAGTGGTCGATGTCGATCATGGCGAGCGTCAGCGGCTGCTTCACCCGTCGCGCAGTGGCGGCCATCAGGTCGAGTTGGTCGAGAAAGAACCGTCGCGTCGCGAGTCCCGTCAGGTCATCGACGTTGGCGAGCGCTGCCATCTCGCTCGCGAAGCGATCCGCGCGTTCCTTCTCTTCCGTCAGATCGCGCTCCAGCTGGTGACGTTGCGCCATCGCCGAGCCGATCGGAAGCGCCGTCAGAAACAGCACGGCGAGGTTGAGCTGGAAGTTGAACACCCGCAACGTGATCTCGTCGGCGGGGAGCGCACCAGCCTTGGCGGCAAGCACCGTCCCGAGCGATCCGACTACCGCGACAATGACGGTCGATAGCGCGGCGCCAAGCGGGCCGAGTCGAAATGACGCGAAGAGGACCGTGGGCATCACGAGGAACTGCACCGGCGGCACGTTGGGGCCGAACACCGCCAGGCTCACACCGAGGACCACTGCCAGAATGCCGGCCGCCTCCCCATGCGAACGCTGGCGCATGATGACGTCCGGTCCGTGTCTCACCAGATCATGTGCAATCACCGCAATCGGCATGACCACCAGCAGCCCGAGCACGTCGCCCAACACCCATTTGATGAAGACGGTGGTGAAGGGCACATCCATGAGCAACTTCGCCGACGTGGCGCTGAGGGCGCCGGCGACGAGTGCCGCGAAAATCGACGCCGAAATCAGCACAACGACATCGCTCGAATGCTGAAACAGCACACGCCGGCCGGTCTGACGTCGAATGATCGTCGCCGCGAGCGACGCCTCGACGAGATTCGCGATCGAGATCGAGATCGCTGCCAGCGCCGAGCTTCCGTTCAGGAGGTTCGCGAGCATGCTCCCCAGCGCGCCGGCAATCAGCACCTCCTTCCAGCGCCGTGGTGTCGCGAGCAGCAGGGCCGCCACCAGCATCCCGTTTGGTGGCCATAGCGTCGCGATATTGCCCGCCTGTCGGCTTACCGCCAGACCGCCGAGGGCCGTCGCCAGATAGCCCGCCGTCAGGAGAATCACGAGCACAAAAACGCTCATCTCCTGTGGCGCCGGTTGCGTCCTCGGGGAGTCGGGGGCTGAGATCATCGGGAGTCGTCTCAGCCGATGTGCTGAATGGAGTAACCGCGCTCCTGAGCGCGATTGACGGCAACGATTCCTGCGGCCATGAAGTGTGCATTGGGAAGCGCGGAGGCCTTCAGCTCCTCGTAGACCTCCGTGCTCTTCAGCTGCATCTTCCCTGCGATCAGGCCGGCGAACGCTCGCGTCGCCATGTCGCAGACGGCGAAGTGCGTACCGCGTTGTACCAGCGCGGCCAGTGTCGTTTCGCGATTGGTCAGGAGGGTGCCGTAGCCGGTCGTCTGATAGACGTTGAGCACGGGCGCCACGTTCGTCTTCGGATCCACGAACTTGATGCGCTCGCCGATCACGCCGCCGTACTTTGCCCACATCGCATCTGAAAAGGCGAACGGCGTCGCGAAGTGCCGGAGGCAGAGCACCACCGCGTTGTCGGAATCTTCGAGCCCGTACCCCATCTTGCTGGCAACGAAAAAGTTCGAGGCGAACGTGATCGCGTCGCCGGCACCTGTGGCGGAAATGGCGTCGAAGAAGAAGCGGTGCTTGCCGGGTACGCGGTCGAACCAATCATCCTGCGGGTGCCGCACAGGCTGCCATGGCTCAGCTGGGGCGCGCATCGCACCGAGACCCCCGGCCGAGGCTGCCGATGCCCCCGTGAGAGCGGCCAGGGCAGCCGCAAACCGCGCCATGAAGGAGCGTCGCGCGAGTTGGTCGCCGGTGGGAAGAGAGGACATGGATGCCGAATCGTGAGCTGGAGGAGTCGACTGCGACGGTGCAGCTGAATGAACGCAGACTGCAGGGCTCGGCACCAGAGCCCGTTCGGGTGAGGGGGATCGCCTGACGGCGCGTTGACGTGACCTGCGCCGATCGGCACCTTCACCCGTAACTTCCATCACCTACTAAACGCCGATGAGATCGCCTGCGTCTCAGTGTCTCCCAATCGTTGTGCTGCTCGGCTGCGTCGTCGCATGCTCTTCCGAGGGGGAAGGACCACGACGGCAGCGGATTTCGGTCTCCCCACTCGTCTCGCCGACGGGGCCCAACTCCGCCGAGCCCTTCGTCAGCCTCTCTGACGGGAAGACATTAATCCTCAGCTGGCTGCAGCGCGACGCCGACTCGGTCACGACTGCGCTTCGGTTCGCCACGCTGGATTCGTCAGGCGCCTGGAGCGCTGCGGGCGACATCGTCCGCGCGAAGGATCTATTCGTGAACTGGGCTGATTTCCCCTCCGTGGTTCCCCTCGCGAGCGGAAAGCTGCTCGCCCATTGGCTGCAGCGGAATGGTACAGGCCGGTACTCGTACGATGTCCGGCTGGCCGAATCGGGCGACGGGGGACGGACCTGGTCGCCGGCGCCGGCCTCGACCCCGCACGCGCGAGGCATCCCCGCCGAGCATGGCTTCGTGACCTTGCTGCCCCGTGCGGACTCCACGGCTGACGTCCTGTTCCTGAACGGAAGCCCGGCTCCCGAGAACGCAGCCGGTGAGCGCGGCCCTCCCATGCGTCTGGCAAGGGCACGATGGACGGCCGCCGGTGCCGTGGCCGGCCCGGAGGAAACGCTGGATATGCGGACCTGCGACTGCTGCCAGACGGCCGCCGCGGTCACCTCGCGCGGTCCGGTAATCCTCTATCGCGATCGTTCCGAGTCGGAGACGAGGGACATCTACCTCCGTCGCTTCGTCGACAACGCGTGGACGGAGGCCAAGCCGCTTCACGCCGACGGCTGGGTCATCAACGCATGCCCGGTAAACGGACCGGCGATCTCGGCTGCGGGTGAACAGGTCGCGGCGGTCTGGTTCACCGGCGCGCGCGACACGGCCAAGGTGCAGCTGGTGTTCTCCGCTGATGCCGGAGCCACGTTCGGGGCGCCAATCCGGATCGACGGAGGGATGCCGTCGGGGCGCGTCGACGTTGAGCTGCTGACTGGAGGTGACGCCCTCGTCACCTGGATCGAGCGCATGGGCAAGGATTCCGCCGAGGTCCGCGCCCGGATTGTTCGCGCCGACGGTACGACCGAGCCTCCGCTCACGGTATCGCCGCTCTCTGGTGGCCGGGCAAGCGGCTTCCCCCGCATGGTGCGGCGAGGCAACGAAATCGTGCTCGCCTGGACCGTCCCAGGCGCCGCCAGCGAAGTACGGCTCGCATCGCTCACGATCACCCCGCGTTGACGCGGCCAGCGACTTCCCGGCGACACCCGTAGTCTGCGCAACTCCCGCCAACTCCTCAATGCGAACATTGCTCGGCCTCGCCGTCGCCGCGATTGCAACAGCAGCGACCCTTACCGCTCAGCGCGGTGCACAAGCGATCGATTCTGCCTACACGGCGCGCATCATCGAGCTCACGCCGACGCATCCGCAGTACAAGTTCATCACCGATATGGTGGACTACCTGCCGGCATCCACCAAGGTGCCCACGCCGCAGCAGACGCTCGGCTACGTGCCGGGAACCATCGGGCGCCTTGCGTACAGCGCCGAAGCAGCGAAGTACTATCGCGCGGTCGACGCGGCCAGTGACCGCGTGCAAGTCGTCAGCCTCGGCAAGTCGGAAGAAGGGCGCGAGATGGTGATGGCGATCGTCGCGGACGAAGCCACGATCGCCAGGCTCGATGAATACAAGGCGATTCTGAGGAAGCTGACTGATTCGCGCGGTCTCTCGGTGGCAGAGCGCGCAGAGCTGGTGAAGATGGGGAAGCCCGTCTACTTGTTGAGCGGTGCGCTCCACTCGACCGAGACTGGATCGCCCGAGGCGATGATCGAAATGCTGTACCGGCTGGCAGTCGATGAAGGCGAGAACATTCGCAAGATCCGCGAGAACGTCATCACGATGATCATCCCGGTCTGGGAGGTCGATGGCCGCGATCACTATGTCGATTTCTACCAGCAGAATCGACGGCTGAACCTGCCGATGACCGCCGGCGTGGGCCTGCCCTACTGGGGTAAGTACGTCGCGCACGACAACAATCGTGACGGCATGGCGCTGACTCTCGAATTGACCCGGTCGTTTCTGAAGACCTTTCTTGATTGGCGACCGACCGTCACGCATGATCTGCACGAATCGGTGCCCTTCCTCTATACCAGTACAGGAACGGGGCCGTACAACACCGAATACGATGCGATTCAGATCGACGAGTGGTTTTCGCTGGCGTACTCCGAGATCACTGAACTCACGCGACGCGGGTTGCCGGGGGTGTTCACGTACCAGTTCTACGACGGCTGGGCACCCAACTACGGGTTGTCGATCGCGAACCTGCACAACTCGATCGGCCGCTTCTACGAGACGTACACCTCCAGCGGCGCCGATTGCGTGAACAGCGTGGCACTGCCGGCAACGGCGACGTCGGTGCAGTGGTATCGACCGAACCCGCCGGTGAATGGCGTGAAGTGGTGCATTCGCAGCAACGTGAACTACCAGCAGTCCGGTGTTCTCGTCGCATTACGGCATGTTGCCGACAATCGACAGAAGTACCTCGAAAACGCCGTCGCCAAGGCTGAGCGGACGATCGCGCGCGGCGTACGCTCCGCTCCCTACGCGTTTGTCGTGCCCCGTGGGCAGCGTCGTGCGGCGGAAGCGGCCGACATGGTCAACCTGTTTCGGATGCAGGGGACTGAGGTGCATGAGGCGACGGCGCCGTTCGCGCTGGCGGCCGGAAAGGACTCGGTGAAGATCGAGACCGGCGACTGGATCGTGCGGCTGGATCAGCCGTACACGCAATTCCCGCGCACCGTTCTTTCACTCCAGAGCTTCAAGCCCACCGATCCACAGCCGTACGACGATACCGGGTGGACGATGGACCTGCTCCGACAAATCACGACACTCAAGATCGCCGATTCGACGGTGCTGACGAGGCCGATGCGTCTGATGACGGCGGATGCGAGTGTTGCAGGCAGGGTTGCCGGCACCGGCACGACACTGGTCGTACCACATCTCGGTGACTGGCGGTCCTCGGTGTTGCCGTGGAAGGTGGCCGGTGCGCGCGTTCGCGTCGCCGACACGGCGTTCACCATTGACGGGGCATCTTACTCCGCAGGCACCTTTCTGGTGGCGGACGCACCGTCCGTGCGCGCCAGCCTGGCGGCACTTGGATTGGCAGCGGTTGCAACGGCTGAACCAGCCGTGCGGTCGCACGTGATCACGCTCCCGCGGATCGCGATCATGCATTCGTGGGTCTCGACACAGGACGAAGGCTGGGTACGGTACGCGTTCGAAAGGCTCGGCGTGCCATACACCGGTATCTCGGAGCAGGAGATCAAGACCGCTGGTATGCTCGACCGCTTCGATGTGGTCATCTACCCGCATGTCGGAGGCAATGCCGCGACGCTGCTCAACGGACGCTCGATGGCGGGACCGGCCGTGCCGTGGAAGAAGTCGGCCGAGACGCCGCACCTTGGCAGCGTCGACGAAACGGATGATGTGCGGCCGGGGATGGGGCTCGATGGCCTTCTTGCATTGCGCCGTTTTGTGGAACGCGGCGGCCTGCTCTTCACGGAAGGGGCGACGTCGCGGTTTGTCGCCGACATGGGCTTTCACTCGGCCGTGAGCGCAGTCGATACACCGAATCTGCGCGCGCGCGGTGGTGTGTTCCGCGGAGAGGTCGTCACAGCTTCACACCCGATGCTGTACGGGTACGAGCGACGCAGCTTCCCGTTGTTCTTCTCGCAGGCGCCGGTGTTGCAGGTGGGTGGTGGCGGGTTTGGCGGCGGTGGCGGCGGTGGCGGTGCTGCGCCTCCCGCACCGGGCCCGGCGATGGGCATTGGTGGCAAGCCGGTGGACGCGGCGATTCTCGGCGAGACCGAACGGCTGCGACCGAAGGTCGTCGTACGCTGGGCCCAGAACGCCGACTCAGTCCTCATCTCTGGCCTCATTGCCGGTGGAGGCGAGATGGCCGGGCGCGCCGCTGTCGTTGACGCCCCGGTTGGCTCAGGCCACGTGATTCTGATGGGCACACGGCCCTGGTACCGCTGGCAGAATCAGGGGTCGATGGCGATGGCGTTCAACGCGATCGCGAATTGGAACGTCCTCGCACCGTCGCCCGTCGCTGCGACCGCCGCACGGCCTGCGGCACGAGGCAGTCGATGAAAGCCGTCGCGCGCCGTGCGACAATCGCATGCCTGACTCTTTTCGGGGCGTCAACAGTCGGTGCTGCACAGGCCCCCGCGCGTGTGACGATGGCGATTGTGGGTGGCCGCATCATTGATGGCTATGGCGGCCCGGTGATCGAGAACGGCGTTGTGCTCGTCGCCGGCGAGCGCATTGTCACCGTTGGCAGGGAAGGGGAGGTGGCTGTCCCGGCCGGTGTCACCGTCATCAATGCCAACGGCCACACGGTCATGCCTGGATTGATCGACATGCACGTGCATCTGCACATTCTCGGACATGGTGACTACAAGCGATGGGATGCACTCTACGGTGCGCGCGACGCATCGCTGATCATGCCGATCGCTGCCCGACAATTGTTGAGCGCAGGGGTCACCACCGCGCGCGATCTTGGTGCCCGCCTCGAGGACATCCTCACCGTCAAGCGCCGGATCGCCGCCGGTGAGATCCCCGGGCCGCGGATGTTCGTGACCGGGCCCTTCATTCAACACGAGCCGTACGAAGAGTACGAAAAGCCGTTCCGATGGGGCATTCGTGGCGCCGAGGAGGCGCAGCGCCGTGTCACGCAGCTGCTCGATGCTGGTGTCGACATGATCAAGCTCATCGATCAGGACCAGATGACGGATGCCGAGGTCGCGGCGGTCGTCGAGACGACGCACAAGCGCGGGAAGCAGGTCGTTGCCCACGCGCACCGCATGGAAGAGATCCGCGTGGGGTTGAAGTACAACGTCGACAACTTTGAGCACACAGGCCTTGGCACCGCGCCTGGCTACGCGGACGACGTGCTGCAGAAGATGCGGGAGCGCAACTCGGGGCTCTATTGGACGCCGACCATTTCGCCGCTCTACACCATGTATTTCACCGGCAGCGTCTTCCCGGAGCGGATTGACGACCCGGCCTGGCACGAGTTCATGCCAGACGAGATGTGGAAGGAGATTCGCGCATCGCTCGACAAGATCCCGCACTTGCCCTACTACGCCTTGTTCCCGTCACGCATCCCGCTGCTCCCGGCGAAGTTCGCGCAGCTGCGTCAATCGGGCGTTCGCATGATGATCGGCACCGATGCCGGCATCCCAAGCATGTTCCACAACGACGCGACCTGGCGCGAGATGGCAAAGTGGGTGGAACTCGGTGTGTCGCCGATGGAGACGATTCAGAGTGCCACGCTCTGGCCTGCCCGGTTCCTGCGCAATGAAGCGAACTTCGGTGTCATCGCGCCCGGTCGATTCGCGGACATCATTCTTGTTCGCGGCGACCCGCTGACCGACATGACCGTGATGCGTGACGTCAAAATCGTGATCCAGAGCGGCAAGCGGGTGAAGTGACAGGCCCTGCGATCACCGATGGCAACGGGGTGCAGCCAGCCGGGATAGACCGTCTGGTGCGCGCCGGGCGCAGTGCGTCGTCAGTCCGCTATGGTGACGCGCGCGGTGCGAGCGGCTGGTATCCGTCCGCGGGCATGGTATAGCCTCGCGTGGTCAGCCGGTCGCCGAGCGCCGTGTAGAACGCCGGATTGACCGGCGCCACGGTGCCCAGTCCGTCGACGTAGCGATTGTACAACGAGAACAGAGCCGCGATCATCACTGTGTCGTGCAGCTCGACATCGGTGGCGCCAGCGGCGCGTGCCGCGCTCACCAATTGCTCCGTCACCTCGCGGCCGCTCCGCTGGACCGCTCCGGCAATCGTCAGGAGCGCCCGAAGCTTCTCACTCACGGGTGCCGTGCTCAGGTCACGCAGGACCGCGTCGATCAGTTCACGGTCGCCGCCGGGAAGCGCGCAGGCCGCCGCGGCGTGTGCCGAACCGCAGAACTGACAGTCATTCCTTGCCGATACGTAGGTCGCGATCAGCTCACGCTCCATCTCGCTGAGGGTGCTCGGTCCGCGCAGCAAGACGTGCGTCAGCGCGCACAACGGGCCGGCGGTCTCGGGCCGAAAGTCGAGCAGGCTGGTGACCCCGACGAGGTCGGCTCGCACATCGATGTGTGGCATGCAGCGAGGCGGAAAAGTGGCGAATGGAAGATCGGTCCGGCGTCGAATCAGCGGGACCGACGCGCACGAACGATCTCGATGCGCTCGATGACGTCGCCTTCCTGCACCCGATCCATGACGTCGAAGCCGGTGACCATACGAGCCAGCACTGTGTAGTCACGATCGAGTCGGAAGTTGTCAACCAGATTGAAGTAGATCTGTCCGTCGCCCGTGTCGCGGCCACGGGTCGAGATGCCGATGGTCCCGCGCGCGTTGCGCGCGAACCCGACTTCATCGCGCATGAACTCACGGGTGCGCCCATCGTACTCGTCGGCTCCGGGACTGCCACCCTGGATAACGAAATTGGAGACGATCCGGTGGAAGGTGAGTCCGTTGTACTGCCCGGACTCCGCCAGCTGCGCAAAGACTCCAACCGTGACGGGCGCTTGCTCGGGCAGTAGTGCCACGGTCATCGTCCCGAGGCCGCGTATCGTGATGCGTGCGGTGGCTCCGGACAACCCGCGAATGTACCCAGCCGGCGGAATCGGAGGGATGGGCAACCGAAGTGTCGCGGCTGGCACGGGCGATCCGCTTCGCGCCGTCAGGATCTTCGATGCCACCGCGGCCACCGCCGGATCGCGATCGTTCAGCGTCTCGCGGAGCATCGCATTCGTCGACGTATCCTGCGACTCGCCGATGCGCGTCAGCAGCGCGACGCGAGGGTCACGCAACGTCATGCTGCCTTCGGCGGTGAGACGGTTGAACGTGCCAATCATCCAGGGCAGCAGCGCGCTTCGAAACGGTGCCTTCTCGAGCAGCGTGGCCGCCGCCAGCAGCAGCCCCGCATGCTCGTTGCGCAGCGCTCGTTGAACGTCGTCAGCAGTCTGCAGTGCCGTCGCAGCAACGTTCGGATTGGCATCCTGCGCCAGCACGGCCAGGGTGGCCGAATCACGTCGTGCGGTGGCCGGGCCGGCAGCGCGCGCGCGCACCTGCCAGATCGAATCACGCGCGAGCGCTGCGATGTGCGTTTCGGCATTCGCTGGGTCCGCCGCGATCAGCGCTTCATGCGCCGCCGCCCGGATACGCCAGCTCCGGCCGTCCGCCGCCAGGGATGTGAGCGGTGAGGAGGCGCACTTCTGCTCTCCGGCCCGCGCAATGGCTGCCAGCGCGACATGGTCGCTGCTGTCAGTCGCCAGTCGCAGCAACTGGTCACAAGCGCTGACGAACTTCACACCTTCGTAGCGGACCAGCGGCGAGGAATCGTCCATCCAGGCGCCGCTCGACATCACGCCAAGACGACGAACCTGAGGGCTTCCGTCACTTCGCGCGAGCGCGCGCGTGGCATCGTCGACACCGCCGGTTGCCATCAGCGTCAGCAACACCAGTTCGCGGAACGCCTCGCTCGTATTCGTGGCAAAGGCCTGACGAAGGGTACTGAGCGTCACCGCACTCGGCGTCAGTGCGCGGCGGTTCAGACGGAAAAGAGTCTCCAACCCGCGCGCAGCACCTTCGCGCGCCTCAGGTGCGGAGTCGCTCAGTCCGCGCTGAAGCAGCGCCTCGATATCTGGCGCGATCGGCCGGGCCCGGCCCGCGGACTCGAAGATCGCCGCCCGGACTGCGCCGTCCC
>JANNVN010000249.1:0-4224 GCA_031414435.1 Gemmatimonadaceae bacterium | reverse complement strand
TTCAAGGCCGCGATGATGGGTGCGGGATTGCCGTCGCTGCTCTCGATGGCCGGCACCACCGACATCCCAGGCTACATCAACACCTTCTTCGGCGATCCGCAGTACGATGGCTCCATCATCAACCCGAGCATCAGGAAGTATCTCGAGCGCTCGGCCATCAGCTACAGTGACAAGGTCACGACGCCACTGCTGATTCTCCATGGTGGCAACGACGAGCGCGTCCCGATCGGCCAGCCGATGGAGTTCTATCGTGCGTTGAAGGATCGCGGCAAGGCAGTGGAACTGGTGTTCTATCCGCGCGAGGGGCACGGGCTCTCGGAGTACTATCATCAGGTCGACCGCATGAAGCGCGAGTACGAGTGGATTGCGCAGCATACGCTCGGGACCGTGAAAGCGACGGTGCAGCCGTAGCAGCGCCGGCAATCGCGATGGCGGACAGGTGCATCACGGCAAGAACGCCTGTCCGCCGCGCGAAACGCGCGCGCCGCGAACCAGGACCGGCGCCGCAGTCAGCTCATTCCCCAAGGGAGTCCGTCGTGCTTTCATCGGTCCATCGCTTCTTGCGTGCCCGTTCGGCCGCTGCTGATCTTTGCGCAACGCTGTTCGCCGCAGGACTCGTTGGATGCGCACCCACCGCTCCGGCGGCACCGAGCCCCATGTCCGGCAAGCGCGCGGAGGGCCGACAGGGCATGGTCGCCGCGTCACATCCTGATGCCTCAGCCGCTGGTGCGGAGGTGCTGCGTATGGGCGGGAATGCCATCGACGCCTTCGCGGCAACGGCGTTCGCACTCTCGGTGACCGACGTCTCGCAGACTGGCCTCGGTGGCGGCGGTGCGCTCACCTTCTACGATGCCAGCACGCGCCGCGCCGAGCATCTCTCGTTCTATCCACGATCCGGTGCCGCTGCAGCGTGGGGTACGTCCGATTCTGCGACCGCCCGGCTGGCGGGGCGCGCGGCGGCGACGCCGGGTCTGGTGGCCGGCGTGCTTCAGGCGCACGCAAAGTGGGGGAAGCTCACGCGTGCGCAGGTGATGGCCCCGGCAATTCGACTCGCGCGCGACGGCTTCATCGTCTCCCCGCTCCTGGCGCGGACCATCGTCGCATCGCGCGCCAAGATGCTCGCCGACTCACTCGCGGCCGCGCGCTTCATGCCGCACGGTCAGCCGCTGCGACCGGGAGAACGGCTGCTGCAGCCGGAACTGGCAGCGACACTCGAGATCATCGCACGCGACGGCGCACCTGGCTTCTACACCGGCGCCGTGGCCGAAGCGCTCAGCGCGAAGGTGAAATCGCGCGGAGGTCTGATCGAGGTGGCAGACCTTGCGTCCTACCCTGTGGCAGCGTTGCGCCCGCTCTGCACGTCATGGCGGGGCTACACCGTGCTCGGCGCACCGCCACCGATGGGCGGATCGCCCGTGCTCGAAATGCTCCATCTCGCCGATGCCGCAGGACTTGGCAGCGCCGGCGGCTACACGGAGCAACCCGATGTTGCCGTGAAGCTTGCCGACGTGATGCGCATCGCAAACGCCGACGCTGGTCGCTGGCGCGGAGATCCGATGTCGATTTACGTGCCGGCAAGAGGGGTCGTGCAACCCGGCTTCGCAGCGGCTCGAGCCACACTGATCGGCGCCGCACTGTCGGATACGATGATCGCCGGTGAACCCATCCCCTTCGAACAGGCTGCCGGTTCGGATCCGTGCGCGTCGTTCGATCCATTTCCTGCGTCGACGCTGTCACCCACCACCGCCCCTGCCAGCCCAGTGCCTGCCGAGCCACCGAGTGATCCGGTGAGCTTCACCTCGCACCTCGCAGTGGTGGATGCCGACGGCAACGCAGTCTCCGCCACTACCACAGTCGGCGTGCTGTTCGGCTCCGGCGTCTACAGCGGTGGCTTCTTTCTCAACTCCGCCGCTGCCAACTTCGACGCGCGGACCCGCGCGCCCAATCGATACGCAAATTCCACGATTGCACCAACGTTGATCCTCGAAGGATCACGGGTCAGGCTGGTGGTAGGGGCCGCAGGCTCCCAGTACATCCAGCCGGCGATTGTGCAGGTCACGTTGCGCATGCTGGCCTACGGCGAGGACCCGGCCCTGGCACTGGCCGCGCCGCGAATTCATGCCAGCGCGAACACGCGCGACGTCGAAGTGGAACCAGGGTTTCCGACGTCCGTGTACGCGGCACTGGTTGCGCGTGGCTACCGCCCCGTGAGCCGCGTCGCCGACATCTCGTTCGGTGGTGTGCACGCCGTGTTCGTGGCGAAAAACGGTCTCCGTATCGGCGTGGCGGATCCGCGGCGCGATGGGGTGGCTGTCCGACAGTAAGCCGAGTCTCCACACACCACCCGAGCGAGCTCCGATCAGCGTCTGCAGACAGCCAGTCTGCGGACGTTGAAACCGTTCATACCACACCGACGAGATTCTTGCGGGGATCGATGATCCGCAGCACCCCATCGATCCCCGGCTGGTTGAACCCCTTGAATCCGTCATTACGCTCGAGGTTCTCGAGGTGCGACCCGATGGCGCCATGCAACCGGAAATCCTCCGCCTGTTCCGCGGTGATCAATCCCGCCGCCCCGAGCGCATCGACCCGCGCCGGGACCACCGGCCACCACTCCCCTTACGTCAGCGCCTGATACAGGTGCGGAAAGTCGGAGAACGGCTGCATGAACGTCCTGCAACTGGCCGATGGTCACGTCATTCAGGACGGCGCCGAGTGCGCACGACGCAACGATGTCTGCCTTCACACCGTAGATCGCATCAGTCGGGACAACGGTCGCACCGAGTGACTCGGCCAGCGCCGAAACGCGCGCGGTATCCGTGTCCGAAAGAATCAGCGTCGCGCCGGCCGCTGCGAGCGCTCGCGCCAGCGCGCCACCCACGTTGCCGCATCCCTGAATGGCGACGGTCCGATTCGACGGAGCAGTACTTCCCCACCGATGGCGCGCAGACGCCTGGACACCCGCGAACACGCCGCGCGCAGTCGATGGTGAGGGATCGCCACCCTTGCCGTCGATCCCGGCCACGAATGACGTCTCGCGTGCGGCGACGAGCAGGTCGGCAGGGGCGGTGCCCACGTCCTCGGCCGTGATGAACTTTTCGGCGAGGCGCTGGATTGCACGCCCATGCGCAAGAAAGAGCGCCTCACGGTCGAAGTCGCCTCGAGGCGCGAGAATCACAGCCTTCCCACCACCGAGCGCCAGGCCTGCGGCGGCATTCTTGTAGGTCATGCCGCGCGACAGCCGGAGCGCGTCGCGCAATGCGTCGTCCGTGCTCTCATTCGACCAGAGCCTCGTGCCGCCGACGGCTACGCCCAGCGCTGTGCTGTGCACCGCGATGATCGCGCGGTACCCGGCTGCCGGTTCCTGGCAGAAAACGACCAGTTCATGCCCATCGGGTAACGTGCTTCCAGAGCATGCATACGCGTCACCGACCGGATGGACGGAGCACGAGACACCGGACCAGCCCCTGCGGGCGCGAGTCGCCTGGCGGCCTGTCCATTACCGTAAAGGTTGTTATAAAGTCTGGCCAGTGGCTCCGTCCGCGCCGGACTGTGCAGAAGCCCGCTTCGCGGTCACGCACTACGCGCCGCGGAGGCTTCAACAGCAGTCCTTCAGCCCTGGCGGGCGAGGGTAAGCTCGGTTAGTGAGCGGTCGTCACTTTCAACCCGACAACGCGCACGTATTGCGCGCGGCCGTCGGTGCCGCGCACGCGCGCCATGACATCGATGGGCGTTTGCGGCTCCCAGGTCGGTCCATCACGAACCACCACCCCGATCGACGCCGGCGGCCCGCGCCGCACTTCAACGTCATTCGAGAACCACCCGGAATCCCGCGCGACAACCCACAGCTGATCCACGGTCACGATGGCGGTGAACGCCGTACTCCGGAGGGTCTGCAGTGTCGCCGACGTGATCATTCCGTTCGGTATCGGCGAAACCATCGGCATGAAGTTCCGCCAGACGTTGGCAGACAAGGCCACGGTGTCGCGACCGATGACAACAGCGGTCTGGGCGAGCGCAATCTCTGACGGCACCGACCGCATCATTTGCGAAGAGGGCTCTGGACTGCAGGCAGCAAGCGCCGCCAATGCCACGCAGAGATGTCGACCTAGTGTGGTGTAGCCGAAGTCTCTTGGCAGTTGGGCGTGTCTTTCGGCGCCACCCGGCGTTGCAACTCCTCGCGATACCGCTGGTATCGCTGCGGGTTGCGCCTTGGCTGGCAAC
>JANNVN010000248.1:0-10030 GCA_031414435.1 Gemmatimonadaceae bacterium | reverse complement strand
CCCGAAGTTCTCGAACACGAAGCAGCGCGCGAGTCGGTCTGCGGGCATTGCCGACATGCGGAATCTCGCGACGTCGCAGGAAGGCTTCTACGCCGACAGTAATCGCTACGCGGCAATTGCCGATACTGGCAGCGCACCAGGCCGGATGAACTTCACGCCGTCGGCGGGAAACACGGCGCTGACGATGGTGGCAACCGCCACCGGCTGGAGCGCACGTATCACGATCCCCGCCGGTCAGGCTTGCGGCATCTATCACGGAAGCGCGGCAGCACCGACCGGTATGCCGGCATCGACGCCATCGGGTGTGCCGGTCTGCTGGTAACCGCTGCGCGGATCAACTGGAAGGCATCACGGCCCGGCGACTCCCCTCGCCGGGCCGTGACGCTTTGCGGACATGAACGTCGCTCGGGTGCCTGCCGCATCGCCGCGATCCGTCAGCTTCCACGAATCCCAGGGCTATGTCATCTGTCGCCGCCGCACGTCATCGAGTGTTGCCACCGACCGTAAGTGGCGAGACTCAGCGTGGGTTCACGCTGATTGAACTCCTGATCGTGATCGTCGTGATCGGTATTCTGGCTGCCCTCGCACTGCCGAAGTACGCGAACACCAAGCAGCGCGCATCGCGCACCGCAGGTCTGGCGGATGTTCACAACCTCGCCACCCAGCAGGAGCAGTTTTATGCGGCCAACGGCCGCTACGCAGCGATCGCGGACTCGGCGACGCTTCGGTTCTCGCCGAGTCCGGGCAACACCGCGCTCGCGATCGCCGTGGCGGGGGCGCCGCCTGGATCGACGGGGTGGAATGCGTCGATTGCCATTCCGGGCGGGCAATCCTGCGGCGTGTTCGTCGGGACCGCGCCGCGCCCTTCAGGGATGCCCTCGAGTGTGGCCGACGGTACTCCGGCCTGCTGGTAGTTCGCGGCGTCGCTCCGACGCACACCAGACGTTGTCCTGCGTCGATACTCCGGCTGGCTGGTCTCCAGCCGCCGGTGTCGCGAGCGCGGTGATCCACTCCGGATTCTGAACGCGACTTGCGCCCCGGCCCTTCTCGATCACGTTTCCGCGCGTGACTCCTCCCATGACTCCGCGCGTCGACCGCGCCGCCCGAACCCCACCGGAACGGCGAGCGCTGCAGGATGCGCTCGCGTGGCCGATTGCTGCGACCCTGCTCGTCGGCGCCGCCTGTGTCTTCGTCCTCCCGCGGCTGGTGCCTCCACGCTTTCTCGCCCTGGCGGTTGGCGGTGTCTTCGCACTCACGACGATCGCTCTGGTCGCGATTCTGGCCGTGGTCGTCGAGCGTTGGCTCCGCCGACATGCCGCGGCTGTCGCCCTCGATGCGGAACGCCAGGTGCAGACCCTGGGCATCGCAGGTCTCCCGACGGCACAGGGTGATGGGGCGCTGATTCCGCTCGCCTCGGCCTACGCCGACGCCGGCGCCCGCGCCGCGCTCCGCGCGGCGGAGCGGGACACCAGCGAGTTGCTTGAACGGCTCGGATCGGAATCGGCAGCCGTCTACGACAGAGCGGCACGCGCGCTTCACGAAGCGCTGCCGACATCGATGCAAACGACATCGGTCACCGACGCGCTCAGCGATCTGGCCGGTGCGTCCGACGCGCTCCGGCAGGTGACGGCTCGGGTACCCAGCGCCAGCGAGGCCGTCGACGTCGTCGCGGAGCTGCGGCAACTCGTGGCGGAACTGGAATCGACTGTGGATGGCCCGGCGATCAACACGATCTTCGATACGGAACGATGCAGCGTCATCGTCGACCGCGTTCGCCTCAAGGCGGATCTGCGCGCGATGATCGCGCTCGCCCGAAAAGCGTCACCCGCCGACAGCGCGGTCACCCTTCACGTCTCGCGCGTGTTCCGGGCGAACATCGAGGAGACCCCCGTGCGACGGACGGGCGATTCTCGCCTCACCATCGTTCCCCGTGCCTCGGGCGATGCGTTGCGCACCTGGGTGCAACGCGCCCAACCTCCGGCCGAAGTGCTCTCGATCGTCATTACGGATGCGGGTCCATCACCAACCAGTGTCGATCTCGATCGCGCCTTCGACGCCTTTGCGTCGTCACGCCCCGGCGATCCCTGCGGTGTGACGCTGGCGACGGTGCGCCGCTCCGCAATTGCGGCACAGGGCACGATCTGGGTTGATGGCGCGCGTGAAGGTGGGATGGCAATCCACCTGCTGCTGCCAGTCGCCGCCAGCTGAACCAGGTCGCACGCCTCCAGTCCTGCTGACGCACGCGATGCACACACGGCGGCCACGCACCTGCGGCCAGTCGCCGCGCGAGCAACCTCATCGCACGCGTACGCTTTCGATGACGCACGAGTAAATCCGGTTACCGCTTCGACCCCGAGGAGCGGCATCGTCGGCGCACCCTCACCGGAGCGCCCGATGCCCGCCACTCGACTCGGTACCTCGCTGTGCGAAGTTCTGCTGGCCCTTGTGCTGCTCTCAGCCACGGCCAGCTGGGCACTGCGCGCCACTGCCGCCACCGAGCGTGCCGTTGGCAATGCCCGCTACCACCAGGCCGCTCGACATCGCGCAGAACGCGCCCTCGAGGATCTCAACGCGATGCCGTGCGATAGCATCAACGTCGCCCGCTCCGTGCGCGAGCCGCGGTGGCAGCTGGATCTCTCCCGCGACCACGACGGTCTCACCTATCGGGATGAAGTCTTCCTCCGCTCCATTCGCCTCGATTCGATGCGGCTCATGCTTGGCGGATGGTGCGACTGATGCGGCCCGGAACACTGCGTCCCGGACTGACGCTCATCGAGATCATCGTTTCGCTCGCGCTGCTGCTCGTGCTGCTCAGCGTCGGCTCACTGGTCGCACACAGAAGCATCCAGGTGCTTCTCACAGTGTCGGCGACCGAATTGCGCAGCGGTACGCTCAGCGATGCGCTGCGGACCCTGACGCGACATCTGCGCAATGCCGACCCCGCGGCGCATGACCTTCGCGTCGCCCGCGACTCGGTGCTCGATCTCGTGCATACCATCGGCGCCGCGACGCTCTGCCGCGTGTCGCGGGATACGATCGTCCTCGCTGCGCCAAACGATGCGCTCCCATGGTCCAGTACACTCCCGCGATGGGTCACAACGGACGACGCGGTGCGCGTCTGGCACGACAGCGATGCGCGATGGATCGAGCGTGACGTTCGCAGTGTCACGGCAGCCAGCGGCGCGTGTGGTGACAGCACCACCGTGTGGCCCGGCCGAGCCGTCCAACGACTGATCATCAACGACTCGATCGGCGGTGCCAGACCAGGAACGCTGGTGCGCGTGCTCCAGCGCGAACGCTGGTCGCTCGTACGCGGCGGCGACGGGCAGTGGTCGCTGGCACTTGCAACGTGGGATGCACTCAGCCGGACCTTCTCGACACCACAGCCCGTAGTCACGCCGCTCTCTGCACCGACGGCGCCTGAAGGACCGGGACTGCTGATTCGCGCCGTCGACGCCGCCGGCCGACAAGTCGCCGACAGCGGACTGGCACGCACGCGTGCCGTGCTCGTGTCGCTCCGCAGTGCAAAACAGGCGCGGTTGGGCACCATCGCCGACTCAGCGAGGATCAATGTCGGACCGCACTGAGCCACCCTTCAGGCGTGGCACGGCGCTCCTCATCGCAGTCGCCATCAGCGCGATCGTCGGCGTCTGCGTCCTGGCGCTCTGGCGATCAGCCGCAGGCGCGGGACGCGCCGACACCCTCGAACGCGCAACCCTCGCCGCTGCGCTGCAGGCGGACTCCGCGCGAACGCTCGCCTACGCGATGCTGGACACGGGGGCGTGGCGAAGCCTGCGGCTGCCAGGCGACACGTCGACGCTCGCTTCGGGCGCTGCGCCGCGCGGTCGATGGCAGACCGAGATCGCGCGACTCGGCTGGCAGACTGTGCTGGTTCGCGGCAGGGCGACTGTGCAATCCGGCGTCCCGAACGTCGAGGCCCACGCGGACCGGCGTACGCTGATTCCACTCCGGATGCCCCTGCAGATGCCCCACTCGGCCGTCACCGGGGCAAACGCCTGGATCGTCGATCCGGCCGCAGCCGTCGGCCTGGCCAGCGCGACCGGACCGGAACTGCTCTGCCGGCCCGCCGGCCACACCATTGTGGTGACCGCCCAGGCCCCGTTCCCAGCCGGCCTCGACCCACTCCGGTACCCCGTCGTCGACCCTGATACCGTGCGCGACACGCTGGTCGGGGTGTTCCGATTGACCCGGAGCCACCTGACGCGTCCTCTGCATGTCGAAGGAATGCTCGTGCTCGATTCAGAACTCCTCCTCGGGGCCGACCTTCGACTCACGGGAGTGCTCGTCACGCGTGGCTCCATTCGCAGCCTCGGCGGTCGCCTTTCGGTGACCGGCGCGGTGGTCAGCGGAGACGCGGGTGGTGGGCATTCCGGACTCGGTCCGGGTGACCAGGTCCGGTACGACGCGTGTGCGATCCGGCGCGCGGTGGAGCGAGTCACGCAGCTGGGTCCCTCGTCGACCTGGACGCATCTCAGCCTGTTCTGAGGCCGAGCGCATGCACCGCCGCCGTTACCTATTCGCGCGCCATTCGTTCACTGTGTGCAATTCGACCCACCTGTCGAAGGCATTTCGGGACGGCCAGCGGTCGGCCCGATGTCATGCTCACCGCCCACCCCGGTGACCCTGTTCGGGTCTCGTCACATCTGGCCCCACATCCGATGGCGTTCTTCAAGCGACGTAAGGTCACGATCGGTCTCGATATCGGCTCCGGCCTCGTCAAAATTGCCGTGATCGAACACGGCAAAGGCGTGCCTGAGCTCCAGCGGGTCGTCGTCGAACCAGTCCCCGCCGACGCAATCGTCGAAGGCGAAGTCATGGACCACGCACTCGTGATTCTGGCGGTGCAGAACGCCCTCGCGGCGGCATCGGCGGAAACCAAGGGCGCTCACATCGTTGCAGCGGTCGGCGGTGGCAACGTCATCGTCCGAAAGGTCGTCATCGACCGCAACAAGATGAGCGAACTGCGCGAGGCCATGCAGTGGGAGGCCGAGCAGATCGTCCCGTTCGATACGAGCTCCATTGCACTCGACTATCAGGTACTTGATCCCGATGGGGAATCGAGCGAGATGTCGGTGCTGATGGCCGTCGCGAAGCGGGACCTGATCGACGCGCGTGTCCAGCTGCTGCGGGACGCCGGCGTCGACGCCAGGGTGATCGACGTCGAAGCCTTCGCGCTCCACAATGCCTTTGAATTCAATCACCCGGATGCCATGCGTGGCACGGTGGCGCTGGTGAACATCGGAAATGATGTCTGCAACGTCAGCGTGCTTGACGACGGCATCCCGATCCTGACGCGCGACAACACCGTTGGTGTGCGCCGCCTGCGCGAAGATCTGCAGCGTGACGCCCGCATGACCGCCGACGACGCCGACTCGGCCCTCGTCGCCGCGACCACCACGCCGGCGCTGGACAATGTCGTACACCGCCGCGGCGAGGAACTGGCCAAGGAAATCGAGCGGACCGGGACCGTCGCCCAGTCACTGTCACGCACCGTCCGACCGATTCGTGAGGTCTACATCGCCGGTGGCGGCGCGCGCGTGACCGGCCTGGCGGAACGCCTCGCCGGACTGCTGCGCATCCCGGTCCGTCCGGTGAATCCATTGTTGAATCTGGCGGTCGCCGATGGCGCGCTCGCCGATGTGAATGCCGATGAAGTAGCGTCGCTTCTGGTGCTGCCGGTCGGTCTCGCACTTCGCCAAGTGGCGTGAGGAGCAGACACCATGATTGAAATCAATCTTCTCAGCCCGGGCGAAGGCTCTGGCAAGAAAAAGTCCGGCGGACTGGCCTTCCTGGCGCGGTTCAAGCGCAACAAGGACGTGGACAGCCTCGGCCTCGATGACAACGCGCCAGCACCCGCTCGCCCCATGATCGCGGCGGCCGCCGGGATCGCGGTCGCGCTGGCGGTGCTGGGTGTCGGCGGTGGCTTCTGGTATCAGGATCGCCAGCTGGCTGCGCTCGATGAGCGCCTGCAGCAGGAACTCGCCGACTCCGCGCGTTTCTCGTCCGTCATCGGCGAGCGGAAGGCGGTCATTGCGCGACGCGACTCGCTCATCACGCAGCTCGGCATCATCCAGCAGATCGATGACAGCCGCTACGTCTGGCCGCACATCCTCGACGAGATCAGCCGCGCGCTGCCGCCGTACACCTGGATCACGACGATCACGCAGGTGAGCCAGAAAGCAGTGCTGCCACAGCGTGACACGACGACGAAGGCCGCGGGCGACACGGTCAAGAAGGCCAAGCCGGTGGTCGAGCCGCAGGTCGTGTTCCAGGTCATCGGCAACACCGTCGACATCCAGGCGCTGACCCGATTCATGCGCATTCTCGAAAGTTCACCGTTCGTCCAGAACGTCACGCTCAACAAGTCGAACGTGACGCTCGTCGACAACCGTGAAGTCACCGAATTCACGCTCGACGTGCAGTATCAGAAGCCGGACCCGGCGGCCGTCACCACGGTCCCGATCACCCTGTCGGTGCGCTGACATGCTGAACTCATTCACCAAGCGCGAACAGTCCCTGCTGGCCGTCATCATCTTTGCCGTCGGCCTCAGCGTGCTGTTCTACATGTACGTCTTCACGCCGAAGGCCGAAACGATCACCGAACAGAGCTCCCACGTGGATGCGCTGACGTCGGCGAACCAGAAGGCAGCCAATGAACTGAAAGCCGGCAACCTGCGGCAGCTGAAGGAAGACGCGGCGAAGTACGCAGAAAACCTCGCCGTCATGCGTCAGCTGGTGCCGACCGTCAATGAAGTTCCGGGACTGCTGGAGCAGGTATCGAACTCGGCACGTCGGGTTGGTCTCGACATCGCCAGCGTGACGCCGCAGCCAGTGGCCAGCGGCGGCGAGAACTACGACGCCCACCGGTATCGCCTGATCGTCAAGGGTGGCTACAACAACATGACGGAGTTCCTCACGAACGTGGGCAGCCTGCCGCGCATCGTGAATCCCATGGTGCTGAAGATGAAGATGGCGGATGGCGCCAACAACCAGCCGCAGCTGGGCACCGGTCCGATGCGGCGCCGGATGCCGGCGTCCGAAGCACCGATCCAGACCGAGTTTGATATCGAGACGTATGTCGCACGCGGCGGAGAGCCGGTGTCGATGTCGCGTCGTGGAGGAACGACCCCGTGATGAACGCGCCCACCCGCGTACTCGCCCTCGCCGCCCTGTCGGTTGCGGTCGCGATCCCGCTCGCTGCACAGCAGACCATCGCCCGCGCAGAGCCAGCTGCCAGCCGCACCGCTGCGCCGCCGTCTGCGGCCAAGCGCGACTCCGCGGCACGACGCGAGCAACTGTCGTATCGCCGCGAAACGTTCGCCTACGATGCCGGCGGACGTCGAGATCCGTTCGTCTCGTTGGCCACAACCGGGGTGTTGCGCCCGACCATCGCCGACCTGTCGCTGGTGGGTATTGCCTACGCGACGCGCAATGGGTCCGGCGGCGCGCAGTCCATCGCGATCTTCCGCGATCGTACGACGAAGGAGCAGTACCGCGTACGCGTCGGGCAACCGCTCGGCCGCATGCGCGTGGCCAGTATCGAACCGCGTCGGGTCGTGTTTGCGATCGACGAGTTCGGGATCAGCCGTCAGGAAAGTATTGAAATGGGTGATTCGACCAGGACCATCACGCCGACGAGGGCACCATGATGAACCGGATGCACGTTTTGACGCCGCTGCGCGCTTGGTATCGCGTGGCCGCAGCCGGGGTCGCGGTGTTCGCCGCGATGTCGGCCGCCCCCACGACTACCGCCGCACAGGCCCTCGTTCAGGGGGTACGCGTTGAATCGAATGCGTCGGGGACGGTGGTTGCCGTCTCGCTCACCGACTCGGTGGCGCGTTCGGCCTTCACGCTGGCCGGACCGAATCGCATCGTGCTCGACCTGCCAGGCACCACGCTCGGTGCACTCGGCGGTCGTGCCTACGATGGCCAGCCGCGCGGCCCGGTGCAGAACATCCGGATGGCACAGTATCGGCCCGACATCGTTCGCGTCGTGATCGACGTGGATGGCGCCGCGCGGTACACGCTTTCCGGCGGCAACGAAGTCCGGATCGCGCTCGCCGGTGGTTCGGACATCGCCAGCTGGAGCACTGGCGAATCAATGCCGGCGCGACGCGTCGGGGCCGACGCGGCACGTGAAGTGACCGCGACCGCCGTGATGGACTCCACGGTCTCCAGCGCACGCGCCTCCGCCGGTGAGACCCGGTCGCAGGTCGCCTATCAGACGCCAGAAGCGCGGACGGTGGGCTCGCAGGCCGCCAGCCGCGGCAAGCCACCGAAGCCGCGCATTACGGTCAGCTATCAGGAAGCCGATATCCGCGACGTGATCGCCGCCTTCGCCAGCTTTGCGAACCGCACCATCATCGTCGGTCGCGATGTGACCGGCAGCATCACTGCCGACGTGAAGGATAAGCCGTGGGACGAAGCCCTGGCTGCAATTCTCAGCGCCCAGGGACTCGCCGCCAGCGAGGAGCCGAACGGGATCATCATCGTCGACTCGTACAAGAACATGCTCGACAAGCAGTCGCTCGAGCCGCTCATGACGCAGGTGGTGAGCGTCAACTACGCCAATGCCACCTCGCTGGCCACGACGGTTCGTGGTCTGCTGACGCGCGATTGCGTGCCGGGCGCCGGTGGTCCGGCGTCGGGAGCCAGCGGAGCCACCGCGCCAGGTGCCGTCCCCAACGGGTGTGTCGTGCGCGGCAGCGTGCAGGCCGACAGCGCCACCAACTCGCTGCTGATCCGTGAAGTCCAGAGCCGCATGGAAGATGTGATCAGTTACGTGCGCTCCATCGACCGACGGACGCCACAGGTTGCGATCAAGGCGAAGATCATCTTCGTCAATCGCAGCAGCCTGCAGGAACTCGGCATCACCTACGACATCGGAACGGCGCGCCAGTTCTTCAACACGGTCATTCCGCGTCAGGAAGTGGTGCAGCAGATCCCGATCGATCGCAACGGTGACGGTGTGCCTGACGCATTCCGCGAAGTGTTGCAGCCGGTGATCGGCGATCGCGTCGATCTCGGCGGCAACGTCATCTCGGCGATTGCGAACGCCAACTCGAGCATCTCGAGCCCCGCGCTCAACCTGATCTTCAGCGCGGCGATCGGCAAATACTCGCTCACCCCGTTCATCCAGGCCCTGCAGGAATCGTCGCTCGCCGACGTGCAGGCCGAACCGACAGTCGTCACGCTCGACAACCGGAAGGCAGAAATCCTGGTGGGTCAGGAAATTCCGATCCGAGTGCTCGATGCCGGTGCCGGTGCCGGCGGTGGCGGTGCTCAGGGGCAGATCAACATCCCGCGCGCCACGGTGCAGCTCAAGGAAGTCGGCATCTCGCTCTCCGTGACACCGCGTATCACGAACAACCGGCAGATCATGATGACGATCCATGCCGAGAACAGCTCTGCGTCGCTGGCCAGCTCCGACGTCGGCTTCATCTTCGACAAGCAGCGCGCGGACAATACGCTGATGGTGCCGGACGGTGAGACGGCAGTGATCGGTGGTCTCACCATTACGCAGGTGACCAAGTCGCGGCGCGGTGTCCCGTTCCTGATGGACCTGCCGTATCTCGGTCGCTTGTTCTCGACCACCCGGAAGAACGAGCAGAAGCGCGATCTCGTGATCCTGGTGTCCCCGCACATCCTCGACGACGGCGAGGCTCGTACGCCGGCTCCCAACCCTGGTCGATAATCAATCATGCGCTCAGAACCGACGATGGTTTCGCGCGCGTTGCGCTGGCTTCCGCTGGTGCTCGCCACCTCCATCACCGCGTGTGGTGATGGAGACCCGACAGTCGACAGCAATACGCTCGATCGCACCGCGCCCAGCGTGACCGTCATCCGGGCGACCAGCCCGGATTCGGTCTTCGCCTTCAGCGTGCGGGCGAACGACAATCTCGGCGTGAAGTTCGTGACCGTGGAGCTGGCCGGTGCGCTGGCCAACGTGGTGGCGGACACGGTGCGCGCCGCCGTGACCGCGTACACCAAGGAGTTCAGCGTCCGCGTC
>JANNVN010000247.1:0-11212 GCA_031414435.1 Gemmatimonadaceae bacterium | reverse complement strand
GGCCAAAGGTGGGCGGTGGATTTCGTTGCCAGCCAAGGCGCAACCCGCAGCGATACCAGCGGTATCGCGAGGAGTTGCAACGCCGGGTGGCGCCGAAAGACACGCCCAACTGCCAAGAGACTTCGGCTACACCACACTAGTGCCGCTGATCACGTCGGGGACATACGCGCGGATCGACAAGCACCTGTGATCGTCGTGCTCTGGTCTGGCAGATTGACGGCAAGTCGGCCGCAATTGCGGCAGAGCTACTCCTCTGTCCTCGCTAGCGCCCGCAGCCGACGACTGTCGACGATCCGGAATTGTCCTCGTCCTGCGGATTCGATTACGGATGATCCGCGCAACTGTGAGAGCGAGCGGACGATCACTTCACGCGCCGTGCCCAATTCCTCGGCCAACGCCGCCTGCGACATGCCGAGGGTGAAGGCGTCGGCAGGCGCCGCGCGCGCACGTGCATCGAGGAAGGCAGCCAGCCTCGCGACGACCGGCTGGCTGGAGACGCGATCCAGTCGCTCGACCAGTTCTCGAACCCGGCGCGCCAGACGACGCAGAAAGAGGGCTGCAAGCGCCGGGTCTGCCGTCATGACGCGTTGCAGTGATGCTGCGTTGAGCACGAGGCACCGCGTCGCCTCGCTCGCAACGGCCGTCGCCGGCAGCACGCCGTCAGCGAAGAACGGCACCTCGCCGAGCGTGCCCCCAGGACCCTCGTGGTGCACGACCTGGACGCGGCCCTCGTGCGAGCGGACGACACGGACATGCCCGCTCAGAACGACGAACAGGCCCGCCGCCATGCTGCCCGCGACGAACAGCGTGGCGCCCGCGGCATAGGCTTGGATTCTACCCGCGTCGATCAGACGCCGACGCGTGTCCGGCGAGAGAGCCTCGAAGAGCGGCAGGGCATCCAGCAGGCTGCGGTCATCGTGATGCACGGTATCGAACGCTCGGTGCTCGAGGTGTGACTTTGGTTCCAGCGATCATGCCGATGGATTGCTACGCTCATGGGACCAGTCCGGAGGTCGAGTACCTCGTCGCGCGCTGACGTCCGGACACCGTCCACCTGCTTCGGGAGAATCTATGCGGTTCCATCTTGCTCTCGCCGTTCTCGCCGGTCTCGAACTGACCATCGCCAGTCCGCTGGCCTCGCCGCTGATGGCGCAGCATGGAGGTCGCATAGCGTCACCGGCGCTCACGCACGACACCGCGTCGTCGGCGACGATGCGTGTGATGCACGCGATGATGACGACGCCCGCACGGTTCCGACGCACCGTGACGAATTTGCCGAACGGCGTGCGCACACTCACGGAATCGGATGATGCGGGGGCACGGCGTCTCCTGCACGCGTACGTGGCAGGTGTCGAAGCGACGGTCCACACATCGCATCACCCGACCGCAGCGGCGCCGCGCGCGACAGATTCCGCAATGCCGGTCGATGGTCTTCCAGTCCGCCGGATCGCCGCGCACGCGCTGGGCGGCATGATGATCACCGAGACGTCCACGGACGCCCCCACCGTGACGATGGTGCAGCGTCGCGCCGGTGACCTGACCGGCCCGCTCGGCCACGACATGGCATCGATGCATGCGCGGATGGTGACCCACAGCAAGCCGGCGGCAAGAGAGAAAGCGCCCAGCGGACATCAGACGTCGGGAACACACGGCAACACGTCAGATGTGAACTCTGACAGCGCATTCGCTGTAGTCCAGCAGCGTGGCGCGGCGGTGATGGGCGTGGATCAATACACATCGACACACCGCTTCGAGGCGCTGCCGGACGGCGGTCGCATCGAACTGCAGCGCAACACGGATGACACGGCCGGTGCGGAGGTGATTCGCGCGCATCTGCAGCAGATCGCGCGCGCCTTCAGCGCCGGTGACTTCTCCGCGGCGGCCGCCGTGCACATGCAAGCGGTGCCGGGCGTGCCCGTCATGGCGGCGAAGCGGGACCGGATCAGGTACACGGTGACGTCGCTCCCGCGCGGCGGCACGTTGCGCATCACGACCGGAGACGCCGACGTCGTGGCGGCGGTGGCGCAGTTCATGGCGTTCCAGCGAATGGACCACCGCGCACGGTGACGATAGGGCGCGGGTGCCCGCCTCCCGGCTGACGGATTACGGCACCTTGCTTGGTGGCGGCATGACGTGCCCGCCACGGGGATCGGCAGGCGCCTTCTTCTTGACTGGTTCAGACGGCTTCGGTTGACTCGGCCGCGACGGCTGGCGTCGCGGCGATGTGCGGCTGGCCGGCCCTGCCGGCCGGCGCGTTCCGGGTGTGCCGGCGGGCGCAGGTTCTGCAACGCCCATCGCTTCCAGGTGCGCCTGATGCGCACGAAGCGTCGTGTCGGCGTTGACGCGCGCCAGGATCACGGCATCGCGCATCATCACGTTGTGCATCTCGCGAAGCATCGCCGTCGTCGTGTCCGCGCCGGTCGCGGGCATCATGCCGTGCGACATGCCGTCGTGCTGCATGCCGGCCTTGTTCGCACTGTCGCTGGCGGGGCGTGTCGCGCCCGTCATTCCACCGACGCTCCCGGCAGATGGCATTCCTGTCATGTTGCCATGCTGCATGCCGCTCATTCCACCCGGCGCAGTCCCAGACGCCGGCGCGGCTCCAGCCGCAGCCGGCGCCCCGTGCGCCCCGTGTGCGTCGCCCACCGCGCCGCCGTACCGGAAGCCCGTCATCGCCCCCGTGCGGTCATCGTGCGTCATCACCGCGCCGTAGGTGACCGTGGCCGTCGGCAACATCGGTAGGAAGCCGACCGGCGGCCCACCCATGTTCTCGATGCCCATGTGTCCGGCCATCACCTGCCACGCCTCGCGCGTCATCACGAACGAAGTGTCATCGCGGTAGCGCCTCGCAGCGATCATAATCTCGGCGCGCTTCCGGTTCCGCGGCACGCTGTCGTTCGCGAGAATGTCGCTGATCACGTCGTGCATGGAGTGCAGGTTGTCGAAGATGATCGCGGCCTCCGGGTAGCGACGGGTAAACTCCGGCGCGACGGCAGCCGTCATGGGCATCTGGTACGGCATCGCCCGCGGCGGGTCCTGCAGCATCTGCCAGAAACGCGCGACCGTGCCGCGCACGCCGGCCTGGCGCTCGGCGACCGTGCGCCCGACGAGCAGCGGCTCGTACAGGCCGACCTGCAGCCAGTGGTAGCCCCAGATCAGGCCATTGAACTTCGGATACTGCTTTCGGAACGCGAGCGAGTACGGCTGCTCCTGCATCAGCTGCATGCTCTTGGGGATAGAGCTGAAGGCCAGGTCACGTCGCGTCTTGTAGTAGTCGATCAGGCGCTGCACTTCACGATCCTTGGCCGTGTCGTCCAGCCGTTCGTCGGCGAGCACGTCGTAGATCTGCCGATGGAGGATGTGCGCCCAGTCGAACATCTGCTTCGCCTCGGGCGCCAGCTGCGCGTACTTGATCTCGATGGCCGCTTCCTCGAGCGGGATACGTGGCGGTCGCACCAGCACGCGCTTGGTCAAGTAGTCGTATTCGCGTTCCTCGAGCAGTGCGGCCGACGCATTCGGCTGCGTCCAGAGTCGCTCGTACAGGATCGCGTGTCCGTAATCGAAGGCGTTGAACAGCCGGTCGGCCGCCTGATAGTTGTTGCGGAACACCCAGTTGTGCGGCGCCTGCACGTAGAACTGTTCGTAGGTCGTCACCCACTGGGCGGACGCCGCAGTGGCTGCAAAGAGTGTCACGACGGCAATCGTGGCCAGTGCGATCACGCGACGTGCTCGGTTCGCCTTCATCCTCGTGTGCTCCATCAGCGCTTCCTCCACGGCATACCGATCACATAGGCGCCGCCGAATGTGGCGAACCAGCCCTGGTCCTCACCTGTCAGTCTCGAACCACCACCGACATCCAGTGCGACGCGCGGCGAAAGCTGTACTCGCGTGCCGACGGCAGCGTTCCATTCCGGGTCGTCGGCGTCGTCCAGTGGCTGGCGCGCGAAGACCTCCGCCGAGATGAGGACCGAGCGGAGCGGAAAGGGCCGATCCACCGCGATGCCGCTCATCCACCGCGACAGCTCGACTGCGCCGGCACCGACGGCGGCGCCGCTCGCGGCTGGCGTCGTACCGAAGGTGTACTGCGCGTTCGCATGGAACCGTGCCCAGCGGAACGTCTTCGTGGCGATGCCCTTCACGCTCGTGTAGGTGGCGTTGGCGGCGAGGCTACCCACGGGCGCGAGCACGTTCGCCACGATGGCGAGGGCGGGGATGCGCGTCTCGGTGTTCAGGTTGTACAACACGGAGGCGTCGAGCCCCGTAATGCCGACGGTGCTGCGGCGCCCACCCGCGTCGATGACGGCCACCGGCAACCCGATCTCGAGTTGTGTGCGGCCGAAGAGTCCGAAGGCCACCTCGGGCTCGATGCCCCACCGGTACACCCCGCCGCGGCCGCGCTCGAGGCGCAAGGGAGCCGCCTGCAGCTCGATGGCACGTCGCTCAATGGCGTACGCATCCTCGATCTGCAGCGGCCGGCCCGCGTCGGTGTTGTAGTAGTCCGTCTGTGCGTGCGCGGCAGCGGGCACGAGCATCCCCGCCAACGCGAGCAGGACGGCGAGCCAACGGACTTTTGGCGGCAGAGTTCGATACAACGGCATGACGGCTCCACGAGAGATGCGTACCAGCGACGGCTTGGATGACATGGCTTTACGAAGCACAAAATGGACCGCAGTGATCCGGAAGGCATGCGCCAACTCCGATGGTGAACAACGGAGTCAATCAGTCCGAGGCAGGATCACTCGCCCGCCGGGCGCGCGAGCTCGTCTGGATGTGACGGATCACCCACCGGCCGTCCGCTGCGCTTCCTCGCCGGGTCAGGATGGCCGTCCCGCGGCCGACGTTGTCAATCGACCGGCCGTTCATGTCCGCCTTCAGCGTGTACCGGAAGGTCGTCCATGCCGTCAGCCCAACGACGTGCACCTCGATGTCCGCGGGGCGGTACTGGAAGTTCTTCATCACCTTCACCTCGGGCCCAAGATGATGGTCGCGGTAATCAGCCCACCCGCGATTGATGCCGGCACCCTCAACCACGGTCAGACTGTCGCCTGCATACAGCGAGTCGAGTGCGGCGAGATCTCCCCGCTCCGCCGCCGCAAAGACGGCGCGTACCATCGCGATGGCGTCGGCGGAATCTGTCGTGCTGGCGACGTGCGCTGCGCCCAGGACTGAACGGTCTGCGGCCGCAACGCCAGGCGTCGTCTCGCGTGCGACGGCTGTCGAGAGCAGCAGCGTGAGCAACGCGTGTGACGGTGACAACATCGGATGAACTCCCTGACGAAGTGATGGAGGGGGACCTGGCGAACAACCAGCACGGCGCGACGTCCCAGACACGCCGAACGACTTACATATCCATCCCGGTCGGCGTTGCGACAAGGATGGCCGTGATCAGGATGACGACGAGACCGATGCCCAGCTCCAACGCGGCACTGCGCTGCAAGCGATGTGTGGCCGCCGGAACCGTGCCGAGGAGCGGTTTCACACGACGCCAGTTGTAGAGGCCGACACCGGCAGTCAGCGACAGGATCGCCAGCTTGAGTAGCAAGGTTTTCCCGTACTGGGTCTGCCAGAGTGCCGCGAGCGACGCGACGTGCAGCCACGCCGCGAAGACGCCAGTGATGGCCGTGAGCGCAGCACACGTCAGCGCGGTCGGTGAGAACGCGTTGACGAGTCGGCTGACGGCGTGCCACCGCTCCGATGCCTCGACGCGCAACGATGCTGGAATGCCCACCACCGCCAACACAACCAGACTCCCCAGCCATCCACCGGCGCCGATGATGTGCAGGGCGTCCGCCGCAATGGACAGCGTCAGTAACGTGGGAACTGCGGCCGCGTGGCCGGAGAGTGCCATCGATCCGGCCATCGCGACGGCGGCAATGCCAAGGACCGGCCACATGCCGCGTCGGTGCCTGCGTGCCAATATGAAGGCTACCAGCGCGATCAGAATCGCCACGGCTTCGAGCAGCCACGCGCGCCCCCACTGCGTCACGCGGAGCAATGTCCCGAGCAGTGCCGGATCTGGCATGAGCGGCGCGCCGTGCAGCGCGTACGACTGCGCCAGGAGCCGCAGGATGGCAGTGCTGCCGAGGAGCAGCGTGGCAATCACGCCAACCTGAGCGGCTTGCTTCCGCATCACCACGACGGGAGCTGCAGCCGAGACCCGAGCCAAGCGTGGCAGTACGAGCAGTGCGAAGGTGACCGTCCCGATGATGACCAGCAAGGCGCCGTACTGCACCCAGCGGATCGCCACGTACACCGGCGACTCGACGCCGAACACCGGCGAATCGGGCTGACTGATCGGGTCCTGATGCATGTCACTGGCAATCGCGTCTGCCCCGTGATCGGTCATCGGCAGTGCGAGCGTGAAGCGATACGACCCAGACGTCGGATGGCCATCGTTGCCGGCCACCTGCCAGTGCACGGTATACACGCCGCTGACCAGTGGACCATCGATCTGCGCGGTCACGCCGAACCGTGGGCCGTCCACTGCTGTCACTGGCCGAAGCGCGACGGGCTCGCCTCCCGGTCCGGTCAAGCGGATCGACGCCAGCGCGAGACTCGGCCGCTCCGTGAATACCAGCTGGATCGACGTCGGCGCGACTGCGATGTGCGCCCCCGACGTTGGTTCCGACGTCTTCAGGATGCCGTGTGCGTGTGCCGGCGTCGCCAGCACGAACCCTACGAGGAGTAGTACGCCGTATAACCAGCCACGAAATGTCTCAGCCCAGCGCGTCGCCGCTTGGGCTCTGGAGCGCGGCGCGCGCGCGTCGAACGCGTACGATGTCGGTGTATTCATGCGCTGCCGACGGTGCGGAGCACGAGGTACGCTGTGCTCCGCCAAGCTTCGTACCGCTCCCGATTCACGGCGCGGATTATTTGGCGCCCGCAGCGTCGACCGTGAACGTATAGGTGCCGCGCATCGGGTGACCGTCGGCACCAGCTGCCTGCCAGGTGACCGAGTAGACGCCTGGACCCATCGGGGTCTTGAGAGACGCGACCAACGTCTTCCGGTCCGCAGTGTCCGCGGCGACGGCACTCATCGTGACATCGTGCTGGCCTGCATGCCTGACGGTGATCTTGCTCATTGCGGGTTCGAGCGGCTCCTGGAAGGTGAGGCGCACCATTGCCGGCACGGCGGCAACACGGCCGTTCACGGCCGGGACAGCGCTCAACAGCTTGGGATGCGCGAGGGCGAGGAGCGGTGCGGCGACGGCGACCGTGAGCACTGCGGCGCGGGAGAAGAAGGTGGTGCAAGTCATGATCGTGTTGGGTGATGAGAAAAGAATAAGGATATGGAGATCAGCGTATGCTGCGCCTGACCGATGTGTGCGACGGTCAGCTGCGTGGTGTGCGCGATGACCAGTGGATGGCGCGAATCCGCCACACGCCACCAACGCGCGCAAGCACCATCAACTCCGCGCCGACAGCGTTGATGTCACGGTCACGGTACTTGCCCTTAGTGACACTGGTCGAGGTGCTCCACGCGACGTCGCCGACGACGACCACGCGCTGCGCACTCCGAACCCCCGGCAGCGCCTGTGCGAAGCGCATGTCGCCGGGCAGGTGGTGCCCCGCATAGTCGCTTCGCGTCTCCACGCTGCCGCTTTCCTGGATGATGGCATCCGGGGCCAGCAGCGTCATGGCGGCGGCGCTGTCACCGGCGGCCAGCGCGCGGTGGTATGCATTGACGACGCCGGCGACGTCGGCGGAATCCGGAGCCGTCGCTGTCACCCTCGACGCCCGCGTCGAGTCGGATGCGTGTGAGTCATCGCGCACGGAGCCATGTGCCGCAGGTGCGCCAATCGTGATGGCAGTGGCGACGGCGATGAGCTGGATCACGGAGCGATGCATAAGAGGCTCGGAAGAAGAAGAGTCAGAACTGGCGTGACGAACGACGGCGCGTCAGCCGCCGTCACCATGATGTGGACAATCACGGGCCGTCGCGGCAGTGTGGCCAACGAGACAGAAGACATGTTCGTACGCGGCCAGTCGCGTGTGCGCGCAGTGTTCGCTGTCGCTGGTCATCGGGTGGGCCACGGCAAGTCCTGACCCCCACGCGAGGATGAGGGCCAACCCGGCGCCGAACAGCGATGGCTTCGTCATCTGCGTGGTGATGCTCGATTGGTTGCCGAGGAGTCGATTGATCCGCCGGTCGAGCATGGCATCACGCTGGAATCCAACGATGGCGCCGCCGTGCTGCAACGATGCGTCGCCGGTGCGACCAGGCGCGCGCCACTGCGCGAGCGCCAGGATCGCAGACGCCAGCGCGACAGGATCGCCGCGCACCGCGAAGTCGTCGGCGATGATCTCTGCGTCGTCCGCCACATCGGCCGCCAGCCGCCGCATGGCGGGTAGCCAGAAGAGCAGGCAACCCAGCGCACGCAGTATCGTGAGACGTAGCGGGTCGCGTCGGCGAACATGGGCGTACTCGTGCGCGAGCACTGCGGCGAGCTGCGGTTGCGTGAGTTCGCGTTCGAGTGCTGTGCTGACGTAGATGACGGGACGCCACCATCCCGTCGTGAACGCAGGCATCGGCAGCCCATCGACGAGTCGGATCGAGTCCGTCGGTACGGCAGCCGCGCGGGCGGCGTCGGATGTTGCGTCAGTCGCGACGACCGTTCGCGTGATGATCATGCCGAGTGTCGTGCGAAGACCCCACCAGGCACGCGCACGATCCGCTACGGCGTACGACACACCGACGATGAGCAGCAGATGAAACGCGGAATGCACCGGCTCGAGCAACTGGTGCAGCGCGATCAGGCAGACGACCCACAGATGGTCGCGACCGTCGAGCAACGCCCCGATTCCTCCGGTCGCGTGATGCACCATCACGGGGCTCGTCGCGGCGAGAAGCAGGATGCCCACGACGAACAACAGCCTCCGCCGATGCCGCGCCTCGCGCTCATCGACGCCGCGACGCAACGTCCCAGTCCGGGTGATGCCGTCAGGCATCGACTCGCACACGCGACGCCATCATGACTTCAGTCGCTCGTCGATGAGGCGCGCCAGTTCCGCCAGCTGATCCGGATCACGTTCGGCGAGGACGTCGACGAGCGAGGCCGCCATCGCGTCCGCACTGAATGACAGGATCCCCTCGACGACTCGGCGACTCGCGTGCGCCATGAAGGCCGCCTCGGTCATCGTGACCTCGAAGTGCAGCAATCCATCGCGCTCCTCGCGCCGGAGGAGACGCTTGCGCACCAGCTTGTTGAGCACGGTGATCACGGTGAGCAGCGCGACCTGATGCGTGGACGCCACCTGTGCGTGGACCGTGCGCCCCGTGGCGGGCACGCCGAGGAGCCACATGGCCGCCAGCACGCGCGCTTCCAGATCACCCAGCACCTTGGCTAACCCGTCGGCTGAGAGACGGATGGTGTCGTGCAACTGTGGCGGGAGGGGAGGCGTAGGCGCGCCTAAAGAGTCGGGCGACGCATTTCCACGGCGGCGTTTGCTTGGCACGATGCTCGAGGTTTGTGTTCGCGGAGTCGGTCGAACGCTTTATGATGCGTAAACTCGCGCCTGCTGGCAAGGTCTGCTGTCGTGGCGAGTGCGGCAATGTGCCCGTCGTTCGGTGAGGCGACGTCGCCGGTGACGGCTTGCCAGCCTGAAGACGACGAACGGGCCATCACCCGTTCGTCGTCTTCAGGCCGTTCCGCCTTCCGGTTCTCCCATGCCTGATATCCCCCAGCACGACCCGCACGCCGAAGCGCAGCTCTCGCGCCGCGTGGTCCTGAAGCGGATCGGCATTGCAATGGGCGTGGCGGTGGCCGGGACCGTGGTGCTCGGCGTCGCGGATGCGGATCGCGGTGAGGATGGCTCTCGGCCGCTCTTCTCGACCGTCGACGGAATGGGCGCGACGACACTCGTCTTCCTGCCCGGCATCGGCGCGACCACCCGCTTCTGGCGGTATGCGCTCACCACGGGTGATGGGCCTGTGCTCTCCGGCCGTCATCTGCTGATCGACCTGCTCGGGTTCGGCCGGTCACCGAAGCCATGGGTGACTTATGACGTGGCGCGCCATGTCGAAGCACTGCGGGGCGTGCTGGCGGATCAGGGTCGCATCACGCTGGTCGGACACTCCCTCGGTGCGCGCCTGGCGATTGCCTACGCCGCGCGGTACCCGGAGCAGGTGGAGCGCCTCGTGCTGGTGAGCCTGCCGTACTTCGGCGACGGGGAACACGCGAAGCAGTATTTCCGGGACAAGGGCGCCAACGGCTGGATCTGGACACATCTCATTCCGATGGCGCTGATGTGTCTGTTCAGTCGGCGTCTGCTGGGATGGAGCTTCCCGTATCTGATCACCAGCGTGCCGCGCGAGGTGGCCGAGGATCTCACACAGATGACATGGCGGTCGTCGACGTCCACAATCTGGGAAGTGATCTACGGCTACGATCTCGTTGCCGCCATCCGTCGGATCCCGGCGACGACGCCGTTCCTCTGCCTGCATGGCGATGCGGATGACAGCGCGCCGCTGCAGCGCATGGTCGAGTTGCAGGCCGTGCACCCGAATTGTGTCATCCGGGTGCAGCATGGTGCGACGCATCAGTTACCACTCACCCATCAGGGATGGGTGCGCGCCCAGATAGCGTCGGTACTCGGCGCCGGTATCACCGCGCCGCTCGGCACCCCCGCACACTGAAACGTTGATGGAGGATCATGCGATGTACGAGAGCACCATGACATGCGACACGCACGCGCGACACGCGATGTCTCACGCAACAGCGCCTGCAGATAGCTGCCGGCCTGATGTCATCGTCCACGATCATCGTGGCTGCGAACGTGCAACTGCTGCGGCGCACTGAGCTATAGCGTCCCACCAGCGGCCACTCGACAGCACTGCTGGCTCGGTGCGCCAACGGCACGCAATCATCCCTCGACGATACAAAGGAGTTGACGAATGAATTCCACGAATCCGTACCGGCGCTTCGCTGGCATGATCACGGTCTCAACCGTGGTCATGTTCTGCTTGATGTATCTGAATACGTATGCGCTGGACCATGTGTTCTTCAGCCAGACACGCGCCTGGATGGCAGTCGTGATGGGCGCCACCATGGCAGTGATCATGCTCGTGTCCATGCGCAGCATGTACAGCGATACTCGACTGAACGCCTGGATCCTTGGCGGGAGCGCATTGGTGTTTACCGTCGCGCTCTGGCTCGTGCGGAGCCAGGCCACGGTGACAGATGTGTCGTGGATGAAGGCGATGATCCCACAC
>JANNVN010000246.1:0-4003 GCA_031414435.1 Gemmatimonadaceae bacterium | reverse complement strand
CACGGCCGCGAGCGCCGCCAGCGGGATGCGGTTCAGCGCGGCGCCGGCGAACAGCAGCGCCACCGCCAGCAGGATGCCGTGGACCAGCGCCGCCATCCGCTCTCGACCGCCGGCCGAGACGTTGGCGCCACCGCGCACGATCACGGCGGTGACCGGCAAGCCGCCGAAGAAACCGGAGACCGAGTTCGCGACTCCCTGGGCCACCAGTTCCCGGTCAGGGGCACTGCGTCGCTTGAGCGGATCCAGCCGGTCGATCGCCTGCAACGAGAGCAGCGTCTCGATGCTGGCCACCACGGCAATGGTCGCGGCAGCGACCCAGGTCGCTGACGCCGCGAGTGCGCCGAAGTCCGGTCGCGGCAGCACCGCGAACAGTTCTGCCGGCGTACCGAGCGGAATCTGGACGAAATGTGTGCTCGCCAGCGTCAATGCGGGCACGCCAGCGAAGGCGTATCCAAGTGCCGTCGCCGCCACCACCACCACCAGTGCGGCGGAGAGCCATGAGACCTTCGCGAACGGTGTCTTCGGCCATCCGAACAGGATTACCAGCGACACAGCAGCGATGATCGCCGGGCCGGCCGCGAACTGGGCGGCGATGTCACCGAAGCCACCCACCACACCCATCGAGACGGGGATTTGCTTCAGGATGATCGTGATGCCGATCGCCGCCAGCATGCCCTTGATGACCGCCGATGGTACCAGCGATGCGAAGCGCCCCGCGCGCAGCACGCCGAGCCCGATCTGCAGCAGTCCCGCGGCGACCACCGCCGTCAGGAAGACATTCAGGCTGCCCAGGTGTTGCACTTCGACCAGCACGATCGAGGTCAGGCCTGCCGCCGGTCCGGTCACGCTTTGCGCTGACCGACTGATCCACGGCGTCACCAGGCCGCCGGCGATCCCGGCAATGAGTCCCGAGATCGGTGGCACTCCGCAGGCGATGGCGATGCCGAGGCAGAGGGGGACCGCGACGAGGAAGACGACGATCCCGGCCACGAGGTCCTGGCGGGGATAGGCAAACATGCCGTGCTTCGAGGCGGACTTTGTGGCTGACACTGGGTGGGCAGGTGAGGGCGGCAGGAAAGGGCGCCCGTTTGTCACACGTGGCGCAGCTGGCGCAGGCTAAGCTATTGTCGGGTGAGAGGCGAGCCGGGGAGATGCTCGCGGTGGACGTGCATGAGTGGTCGATCCGGAGGCAGATCGTGCAATCGGTGAGCGTTTCGCTCTGCTGGCGTCACGCGGCACCACGCCGCGCCGATCACCGCAGCGCGAACCGCCCCCGCAGTCTGATATCGCGCGATGAGGCGCCCACCATCACCGCGAACTGCCCCGGCTCCACTACCCACTGCATCTGCTCGTTGAGCAGGTGCAGCGCGTCGGACCCGAGCGTGAACGTCACCGTGGTGGACGCGCCCGGCGCCAGCGCGACGCGGGTGAATCCCTTCAGGGCCGTCAGCGGCTGTGCCACACTCGTGAGCACGTCGCGCAGGTAGAGCTGCACCACTTCGTGACCAGCCCGCAAGCCGACGTTGGTGACGCGAGCGCGCACTCGGACACGCGCTGACGGGCCGGCGGTGCTGTCGATGAGCTCGAGCTGCAAGCTGTCGTAGGCAAAGCGTGTGTACGACAACCCATGCCCGAACGGAAAGAGTGGATGACCGGTGAGGTCCGTGTAGTCGTCGCCGCGACCGGTCGGCTTGTGATCGTAGACCAGCGGCAGCTGTCCCTCGGCCATCGGGAAGGTGATCGGCAATCGGCCTGACGGACTCACATCACCGAACAGCACCCGTGCCACCGCGTCACCACCGGCTTCGCCCGGATACCACGCTTGCACCACCGCACCGACGCTGTCGATCCAGCGTGACATCGTCACGGCGCTGCCGCCGATGATGACGACTGTCGTCGGCTTTCCTGTCGCCGCAACCGCGCGGATGAGCGCTTCCTGGTGGCCTGGCAACGCGAGTGAGGCACGATCGCGGAACTCGCCCTCTTCGATTCCCACCACCACTACCGCCGCGTCGCTGTGCTGGGCCGTCGCCACCGCCGCGCCGATGTCGGCCGCATGCGTGTCGCGCACGCCGGCATCCCAGACCAGGCGCAGCCGCGCGTTGCCCGTAGCCTCGAAATACTCGAGCCGGAACTCGTGTCTGCCGGGCGGCAGCGTAACCGTTGCGAGATGCGAACCAAATGACCGCTTGAACCACCGATCCACTTGCAGGATGCCATCGATCCACAGTCGATAGCCGTCATTCCCCTCCACGCCGATCCTGCGCACACCACTCGCAGGGACCTCCAGCGAGCCGGTCCAGCGGCCTGAGTACCATTCGTAGTCCAGCTCGTGCGCGGGCCCACTCAGCGTCCAGCCGAAATCGATGCGCGCATCGGTTCGCGTCACTCGCGGCGCACCGGCCAGTGTGATGTTGTCCCAGTATTCCGCCGCAATGCCGACTACTCGCCGTGTACCGTCGAGTCGCGTGTATGCAGACTCCGGAATCGCGACGTGCGCAACGGCGGCGCGCCCAGGGCCGGCGGCATACTGCACCGTTGCCGCAGATCCAGCGCGCCTGCGGATACCATCGAGGATCGACACCGGCGCATTCCCCGGTCCGCTGTACCCACCCATGCGCGCCTCGATGGCATCGACGCCAATCACTGCCAACCGACTCAGGCCAGGGTCCAGCGGCAACGTCGGGCGGCCGGACGCGCGAGCGCCACCGATCCGCCGAGGACGGCTCGAGTCGTTCTGCAGCAGCACCAGCGACGCCTCGGCCGACTCCCGCGCCAGCGCACGATGCGTTGCGTGGCCATTCCAGTAGGCGGCGCTGTCGAGATTGACGCGCGCGTCGTCGAACAAGCCGAGCGCAAACTTGGCGCGGAGTACATGCGTGACCGCGCTGTCGAGCACCACATCAGGTACCTGCCCGTCACGGATGGCATTCCAGTAGGGCGTGTGACCGCCCCACGACGTCTCGAAAATGACATCGAGCCCCGACGTCAACGCGTGCACCGTGGCAGTAGCCATCGAAGCTTCCGTCCGCTGCAGAACGGTGGCTCCTCCCGTGGCCGATGCATCAGAGATGATCAGACCGTCGAACTTCCAGTTTGATCGCAGGACATCGCGCATCAGGAAACTGCTCTGTGTGGCCGGGAGCCCATCAACGGCACTGTATGCCGTCATCACGCTGCGCGCTCCTGCATCGCGGATGAGCGACTGGAATGGCGGAAAGAACCGCTCGTCGAGTGCGCGACGACTGACGTCAATGGGATAGCTATCGCGTCCTCCGTCGCCCACGTTGGCAACGAAGTGTTTCGCCGTGGCGATCACGCCGAGCCGTTCGAATGCGCGCACGTGGGCGCGTCCCATCGCGCTGGTGAGCAGCACATCCTCACCGAAGGTCTCTTCGGTGCGGCCCCAGCGGACGTCGGTGGCGAGGTTCACCACCGGCGAGAGAATGTGTCGGATGCCCCGACTGCGCGTCTCGCGCGCAGCAGCGCTGTGCACCCTTTCCACCAGCGCCGTATCCCAGGTGGCAGCGAGTCCGATCGCCTGCGGAAAGGTTGTGGCCCCCTCAGCGAACAGGCCGTGCAGCGCTTCCTCGAACGGGATCATCGGAATGCCCAGGCGCGTGCGTGTCACGAAGAACTGCTGGATGGAATCCACGCGCGCGGCCTGTGCACGGGCGATGCCGCGCTGCGGCGTGCCCGCCGGCATGCGGACCTGCAAGCCGTAGACTCCGTGCGACCAGTCGTGCGCCGGGGTATCGAGATCACCCGGAGTCATGAACAGCTGCCAGAACTTCTCCTCGCGTGTCATCGATTCGCGGAGTGCAGTCACCCGCGCGTCGATGGAGAGGGAGGTGTCGCGCCAGCGCTGCGCAGCGGCTGGTGCGGGCGAGACAAGGACGGCCACTAGTGTGGTGTAGCCGAAGTTCCTTGGCCAAAGGTGGGCGGTGGATTTCGTTGCCAGCCAAGGCGCAACCCGCAGCGATACCAGCGGTATCGCGAGGAG
>JANNVN010000245.1:0-13192 GCA_031414435.1 Gemmatimonadaceae bacterium | reverse complement strand
TTCCTTGGCCAAAGGTGGGCGGTGGATTTCGGTGCCAGCCAAGGCGCAACCCGCAGCGATACCAGCGGTATCGCGAGGAGTTGCAACGCCGGGTGGCGCCGAAAGACACGCCCACCTGCCAAGAGACTTCGGCTACACCACACTAGGTCAGGGCACGGCCCATTGACGCCGTGCGTTTATTGACCGGGAAGAAGAATGTGGCGACGGGCCTGCACGATGCGCTGACACTGGAACGACCCAAGGCCGCGAATTGGTGTATCACCCGATTGGCGGGGTGGCTCTCAGTGTGTGCTGTGGTCTATCTTCCCTGCTGACGCTTTACACGGAGGACTGTCGCGATGGCCTCGCAATTCCTGTCGTCCGAAGAGTACGATGAGCGCGCCCACCAGCTGTACAATGAGGGGCGCTTCGATGACGCCCTGGTTGTGCTGCGCGAGGGGCTCGTGCTGTACCCGACATCGGTGGAGTTACACGTCGGAGAGGGATACGCGCGGCTGGCTCGCGAGGAGTACGCGTGGGCGCGCCGGAGCTTTGAAGAGGCACTGACGCTCGACTCCGAGCATGAAGACGGTCTGGCAGGCATGGGCGAAACGCTGCTCCGGTTTGGTCAGGTCGAGCATGCCCGCAAGAACTTTCGCCGCATCCTCGAGCTGGGCTATCACGACGACGTGGAGCTGATGCTGCAGGTGGGGCGCGCGCTGTTTCGCGATAACCTGGTGGATGATGCCGCCCAGTTCTTTGATATCGCGGTGCAGCAGGAGCCCGGTTCGGCGGAGGCCGTCAGCTGCATGGGCTATGCACAGCATCGCTCCGGCGAGGATGATGCTGCCATCTCCACGCTGCGGCGTGCGTTGAAGCTCGATCCCGACTACACGGAAGCGCGGATCTACCTCGCCAATCTGCTCTACGACAAGCAGGAGTACGAGGCAGCGTTGTATCAGTTCGAGAAGTCGTCGCCTGAGGATCACTGGGATGAACTCGGGATCTGGCGGCTGATCGAACTGAAGAAGGCCGCGTATCGCCTGCAGGACGATGATGCGGATCTGGCGCCGTGGCAGGCGCAGCTCGAGGAGCTCAACGCCGAGACCGACAGCATCGACGAGATGCTCTCCGAGATCGAGGCGCGTGTCCTTGGCGAAGGTGCCGACGACTCCGACTCCAAGGGGCAACTCGAGCTGTTCGGGTCACTGCTTGCCGAGATGCGCGACCAGAAGGGTGCAGCGGTCGAACACAGCGTCATGACGCGCACCGGTGACATGTACGCTGGCAGCTGGGATACGATCGTGACCGAGATGCGTGATGCGGCCGCGAGCGGCAAGTCGCTCTATGAATTCATGCTCGCTGAGGCGGCACGAGTGCACGCGCAGACCGGGCACCGCGTCCCCACCGACTCCGCCGAGGCCTTCCTGCGTGGCAGCGCCGACGCTGGTGTCCTGAAAATCCTTCATTGAGCCTGCCAACCCGCCGCATCGTCTTCCCGAACGGCTTCACGCTCCTCGTCCGGGAAGATCGCGCGGCGCCGGTGGTGGCCATCGTGACGCGCGTCAATGCCGGCTACTTCAACGAGCCGGATACCGAAATCGGCATCGCGCACGTACTCGAACACATGTACTTCAAGGGCACGCCGACACGCGGCCCAGGCCAGATCGCGACCGCCACGAAGGAAGTGGGCGGGTGGCTGAATGCCCACACGATCTATGACGCGACGACCTACATCACCGTGCTGCCCAGCGACCGGTGGGATCGCGGCCTCGAAATCCAGTTTGATGCGTTCGCCAATTCGCTGATTGACGGTGAGGAGCTGCGGCGCGAGCTGGAAGTGATCATTCAGGAAGCGGCGCGAAAGGAAGACACGCCGAGTGCCGTCACGTCCGAGACGTTGTACGAAGTGCTGCACGATACGCATCGGATGCGGCGCTGGCGTATTGGTCGTGAAGCGGGTTTGCGCACCTTCACGCGCGAGATGGTACACGGCTTCTATCGGAACTGGTACACGCCATCGAACACGATCCTGGCGGTCGTTGGCGCAGTGGATGCGGACGCTGTCGCGGCGGCTGTTGGTGCATGCTACGGCGCCCTGTCGGCTCGCGATCCGCTGCCGAATCATGGCCCCGAAGAAGGACGGTGGCGTGGTGCGCGATATCGCTCGTTGCGCGGCGACGTCCAGCAGGCGCAGCTGACCTTCGGATGGCGGACGGTCGGGCCGCTGCATCCTGACGCGCCTGCGCTCGATGTCGCGGCGGCGGTGCTGTCCACCGGTCGCGCGTCGCGTCTGTATCGCGCCGTGCGCGAGCCCGGGCATGCGATGAGCGTGAGTGCATACCACTACACGCCAACGCAGCTGGGTGTGTTTGCGGTGGGACTGGTCGGCGGCGACGCGACCAGCGATCGTGCCGGGGCCACGGCGTGGCGAGAGGTTCGCGAACTGCAGCGCACGGGGCCGTCAGACGAGGAGTTGCAGCGGGTCAGGCACATTCTGCGGACGCGGCAGCTGCGCGCCGAGGAGTCGATGGAGGGGCAGGCGAGCGAGATGGTGGCGTGGGAAGCGCTCGGCGGTCAGGCTGTCGGTGAGGAGTGGTGGCGTGCCATCGACCGCGTTACTCCGAGCGATGTGCAGCGTGTTCTCGAGGCGTGGTGCGCTGACGATGCCGTCGGCATCGTCAGCTATCGCCCCACTGACAGCGCGCCGTTGGCCGATGACGGTCCAACGCTGGTCGCCGCATGGAATGGCGCTCCGGTGACACCCGTTGCGCCGACTCCGCGCGCGGTGCAGTCGGCGGCACCTGCGGCGCCTTCGTTGCGCGCGGAGTCGCGTGTCGGCGCCGTGCATGTGTTCCGCACCAGCGCTGGGATTCCCGTCCTGGTGCGACGGAAGCCCGGCGCGAAAATCGTGCACATGGGGTGTTGGGTGCTCGGTGGCGCCGTTGATGAACCGATGTCACAATCAGGACTGACGGCACTCATGGCGCGCGCATCGCTGAAGGGGACCGCCACCCGCACCGCGGCACAAATCGCGGAGGACGGCGAGCGCCTCGGGGGCAGTGTGTCCGTGGCGGCCAGCAAGGAGCTGGTGGGGTGGTCGATCAGTGTCCCCGCCGCTGACGCGGCGCCGGCATCGGCGCTTCTGGCCGATGTGGTGCAGTACCCGGTCTTTGCGGTGGAGTCGGTCGAGCCGGAGCGTGGGCAGTTGCTGGCTGAACTGCGCGCGCGCCGCGATGATATGGTGCGGCATCCCCTCGCGGTTGCGCGGCGTGCGCTTTTCGCCGGGCATCCCTACGCGCTGGACGCGATGGGGACCGACGACAGCGTCGCTTCGATCGACGCGGCATTGGTGCGTGCCTGGCACGCGACCAGCATTCTGGGTGGAGAGTCGGTGCTGGCGATTGTCGGCGACGCCGATCCGGTGGAACTCGCCGAAGTGCTTGCCGGCGCGTTCGTCGCATTGCGGCCGTCGGTGCACACGCCTGTTCCGGCGCCGACCCTGCCAGTCGCACCGATCGAGATCATCGAGTCGCGCGACAAACAACAGAGTGCGGTGGCGATGCTGTTCCCCGGTCCGACGCGACGTGATCCGTCCCGATATGCCGCAGCCCTCATGACCGGCATCGCCAGTGGGCTGGGCGGTCGCTTCTTCGAATCACTCCGCAGTCGGCAGTCGCTGGCCTACAGCGTCTTCGTCAGTGCGTCATCGCTGCGCGAGGCAGGGATGGTGTCGGCGTACATCGCCTGCGCACCGGAGCGCGAACTCGAGGCGCGCGCGGGGCTGCTGGCGGAGTTTGCAGCGATGCGCGATGCGGCCGTTGATGCCGCGGAACTCGAACGCGCACGCACCTATGCCATTGGGATGCACGCACTCCGGCAGGAGAGCGCCAGCGCGCAACTCGGCGATATGGTCGATGCGTGGTGTGTCGGTGATGGACTCTCGGAGCTGGATGACGAAGTGCCCAAGCTGCGTGCCGTGACGGCCGACGAAGTGCAGCAGATCGTGCGACGCTGGTGCGACCCTGACCGACGTGTCGAAGCAGTGGTGCGGGGCACGGCGAAAGGCTGAACGGGTCACGGTGACTCGGTGCGCATGGCGCGAATGGCGCGCCGCAGCGAGGCACTCGCCGGCCGCAATCGGCCACCAGGACCGCGCAGGCCACGTCGCGTGTCGTAGTCACCGGCCTCGCCCACGATCACACCGGCGATCGTGGGGCGCGCGCTCGCCCATGCCAGTACGCCCCAGATGCCGCGGTCCTGTGCCTGCTCACCCTGCGTCCACGGGAAGCCGGCCGCGAGGAGGACCCACTCGTCACCAACGCGCAGCTTCTGCCGTCCGCGCACCGCGCGCCAGCGATCGGCCGCCTGCAGGCGTGACTCGAGGCTGACACCGCCGCGAAATCCGGGCTGCAGGACGTACCCGATGCCGTCCATGCCGGACGTCGGCGTGCTGGCCCAACTGGCGAGCACACTGTCGCGATCATCAAAGGTGGAAATCGCTGCCAGCACGCGTGTCCGCGGTCGCAGGGTGTGCGCCGTCCTGGCCGCCTGAGTCAGGAGCGATTGCCACTCGGTGGGCTCCCGTTGCCCGATGATCTGGACGCCGATGCCATTCGGGTCCTCGATGGGCACCAGCACATCGGGGCGCAATCGACGCACGACCTGATCGACCAGCTGAATCCGGTCACGCTCCCACGCCGTCGGGGCGAACTGCACGCGCAGCGCTTCCTTCAGATCCCAGCCGAGTGTCGCAATGATGAGTGTACTGTCGCCGCGATACTTCTCGAATGAACGGGCCAGTGAATCGAGTGCCCGCGGTGTGGCACCGCCCGGCGCAATCGTCACCGAGATCGCGTCGACTGCCGCGCTGTCGGCGAGATCGGTATCAAAGCGAAGTGCGAGTGGCGCGGGCACGCCGCGCATGACCGGCAACATCTGCAGGCCGATGCGCAGTGGTGTGTCTTGCGGGCGCTCGCGCAGCGGAGCCAGCGTCCACCGCGAAAAGCTCTGCACCCCGTGCACTGCCTGCGGCAGTTCGCTGGCGAATGCGACCACCGCCACGACAGCGTAGAGTGCGATCAGGCCGCGGACCGATGCGTTGACGGCCCATCGCGCGCGGTAGGCCGGCGCCAGCAAGGGCGGTGCGATTGCCAGCGGTGACCAGAGCGCGGCCGTTCCCGCGACGTAGCCGATGGCGCCAGCCGTCGCCAGCGGAATGGCATGCAGCCAGATTGGCAGCGCGATCCCGTTGCCGGCAGCGTACTCGATCCACGCGGCGATGGCGATGATGACGTCATACATCATGATCGGCACGACGAAAGTCCGCGGCCCGAGGCCCTGTGCGAGTGTCGTGATGGCCTGTGCTGCGGCAAGGGTCAGCACCAGCGGCCAGAGCCAACCGAGCGCGGCCACGGTTCGCCCGTCGAGCAGCGAACTGCCGACGATACGAATCAGAGCGGCCGGAATGAGCAGCAGGCCAGTGATCGCCGTCAGCGCCGCCCAGCCGCGCGGCGCTTCCGCCACGCGCGCCAGTCGCCCCGACAGCCCCACATCCCAGATCAGGAGCAAGACGGCCAGCACCAGCGCCGCCAGCGGCAACGCCACAGTCAACGGACGAACTCCTTGCGGAGTCGGAGCAGCAGGCGCACGAAGGGCGACGGAAAGGGGCCGGGCGTCGGGAAGTCATGCAGTGACGCGAAAGGCAGCCTATGCCGACGGGGCAGGTGTGGCAACTGCTGGCCGTCCAGCACGAGACTTGCTTTCTTGTCAGTATGCCACGCAGTGATGTGTTGTCCCCACCGAATCTGATCTCACTCTCCCGGCTTGTCATGGCGGGCGTCTTTCTCGGCATCCGCGATGCCGACTGGCGCCTGACGGTGGTGCTGCTGGCAATGGCATCCGACGTACTGGACGGCGTGATCGCTCGCGTGTCGCACAGCACCACGAAGATCGGTGCATTGATCGATCCGATTGCGGACCGCGTCTTCATGCTGGTCGCGTTCATCGCCGTCAGCGTGGAAGGGCTGATCTCGCCGTGGCAGCTGGCGCTGCTCCTCGTGCGCGACGTGATGACGGTCATTGGCTGGTTCGTGGCGCGCAACGTGAGCTGGCTGCGGCAGATCACCTTTCAGGCGCGTTGGCCGGGCAAGGGGGTCACCGTGCTGCAGTTCGTGACGTTGGTGGCTGCACTGCAGGCGCCGCGCCTTGTCGCTGGCCTTGCACTCGCCGCTGGTGTGCTCGCACTGGTGGCCACCATCGACTACACGCTGATGCTCTGGTTCAATCGCGCCGGTGGACCAAAGGATGTCGTGACGGCCGGCTCGCCGACCACTCCGCCAGCGGACCTCGCGGGGTGACCTGTCGTCGCGCGAGCTGGATGTGGGCGTGCGGCGTCGGCCTCGCAGCAGCGCCTGGTCTGCTGCATGCGCAGCGCGCCGCGTCGGCGGCGGCCACGACGGTCCGATGGCGCACTTCGCTGCGCGCCGATGCCGTGATTGATCGCGATGTTGGCGCACAACTGGCGATCGGTGTCGCCGTGCCGGCGCAATACAACGTGCGACTGGCCCTCGACGTCGGGGCGGGTGGCGTCCGGCGGAGCGACACCTGGCGCTCCACCGGACGCGCGGACCTTCTGGCGCGCTGGCTGAGCGATCCCTTCCGTCAGTCGCGCTGGGGGATCAATGCCGGTGGCGGGGTTGGCATCCGTCTCGAAGACGCGCGCCAGTCACGCGTTGTCGCGATCGTCACGGTCGGCGTAGAGGGCGAGAGTGACGGCCGATGGGTGCCCGGCGTCGAATTGGGGTTGGGAGGCGGCGTTCGCCTTGGTGTCACGATGCGCAGGGCTCCGGCTCGGCGTCGCTGAGACCGTGCGACGCTGGCTGCCAATCCGGCCTGGCTCAAGCTCCGTCCGCCGCGGCCGATACTAGATGGTTGAGCCCGGCAATTTCCTGCCTTTGTGACTGCACCAGCCCAGCATGATGGCCCCTGATACCGCCCCTGTCCGGAATGACGCGCTAGCACGCGCCTCCGCTCTCGCCAATCGCGCGAGGGAATTGCGCCGCGCGCAGTCGGAGGTGCAGGAGCTCACGGCCCGCGAGGTGCAGGTGCTCGCGCGGACCGCCGCCTCGTTCTTCGACACGATCCTGATGGCAGAGTTCACGACCACGCTCCTGCCACCGTCGGCGCGCGGCCTGCGCCGTATTCGTCACAAGATTCTGCATCGCACGATTCACAACACCGAGACGGGGACGTTGATTCGCGCTCTGTTGCTCGGACGGGACGGAATGCTGCGGCTGTTTTCGGCGCGTTCCGCCGATTCGCGTGACTTGCTGCTGATCATGGAGCCAGGCCGCGCGCTGCCCCCGGGCGTCGTGCGCGATGTGGTCGATTGGGCGCCGACTCTGCGTGTGCCGGGCTTCAGGCCATTCGAGATCCTCGATCGATTGTCGCAATCGCTCGATGCCGTGGAAGAGCAGATCGAGTATGCCGAACAACGTGTGCAGGTGCAGCGTGCCGCGTTGGCGAGCGGCGATCTCACCGCGCTGCTGCCGGCAGCCGCAGTCAACGCAGTTCCGCCAGCGGATTCGCCATCGTCGCTGCCCGCACGGCAGCAGACGCTCCTGTCGGCGCCAGCTGTGTCGGCGGCGCCGGTTGCCGCCGCATCCAGCTCCGATCCCTTCGCCATGTTTGCTGTCGTCGAGGCTGTGGCGGCAGCGGCGGATACACGCCCGCTTGCTGAGCGCGCGGCATCCGCGCCGAAAGACGGGGGCGCAGTGCATGACCCGCGGTTTGATCCGTCGGCAGATGCCGAGGAGTGGGACGAACCCGTGTGACCCCGCGGAAACGGCACCGGGCGGCGTTCCTTCTGAGGCAGAGCTCCCGCCGGTGCCGTCGCCCTGTTGAGCGTGCTGCATGAAACGCTGATGATCCTGAGCTGCGGCAGTCAAGCACGCGAACAGCAGAGGAAAACGGCAGTCCAGCAGCAGATCAGCTCACGCATCATGGCTGCCGAGCGCCGTTGCAGGCGCAGGCGATGATCCACCAATCGACGGTATCGCGAATTGCGTGTCGCTTCCGGACAAGTCGTCCGCTCCTGCTGACGCGTCGATGCGACGACGACAAACGAAACGCCCCCCGCACAAGTTGTGCGGAGGGCGAATTGTTTGCAGCGCGCAGCGAGGATTCAGGCGGGAACAGCTTCCGTTTCTTCCACGTCGGCTGATTCGTTGCTGTGCTCAGTTCCGGTTTCGTCACCGACCAGCGCATCAACCGCTGCTGCGTCGGCCGCTACCGATTCCGTCTCGACCATTGGTGCGTCTTCCGTCACCACGGCAGCCTTGGGCGGCTGAATGAACCGCTCGCCCAGCTTGCGCAGGTCGTTCACATCCGCCGGTTTCAACTCCGGATACCGCTCGGCGAAATACGCCATCGTTTCGGTGAACCACTCGCCCTGATGATCGGGCGCCGCTCCAATGACCTCACACCGCATGATCTGCTGGAACAACTCATCGCGCGCCTGCTCGAACGGGGTCGGCGGCGTCACTACTCGACGCTGTCGATTCTTTTTCGTCAAATTCACCTCATTGGTTGCAACTGTAATGCTGGAAGACTAGTCGGGATCGCCTCATTCTTCCAGCGAGACGGGCGAATCGTGTGTGCTCTCCACCCGCTCCATGATGAGCGCAGCGAGGGGCCCCGGACGTTCCACCGGCAGCAAACGCATGGCTCCAGGCAGTCGGATGACTGGTGCCGACGATGGCGCCACCATCGGATCGTCCTCACCAGTGACGCGCAGCATGGTGAAATCGCTGGCGGGGAGCGGGATGGCGTCCTCCTCTTCCGCGACGGCACGGGCGAGATCGAGGAGATGCCGTGCCCCCTGACTGCCGGTGTAGGGGGCGGAGAAGCGCGCGACGAGTTTGTCGGGCATGCTCTCGGCTTCGGTGACCGCGCCGCGGAGCACCGGCCCGAGCAGGTCGACCACCCCCAGCGGACGGCTGGAGATCTCGAGCAACGCTGGTCCGGTCTGGCTGCGGACGGCCTCGATCTCAGGCCCCCCTGCGAGGTCCGCCGGGGTGGGCGAGCACAGAACCATCCCCGCGATGCGCTCCGGCCGGATCTGAGCCAGCCGCCGCAACACCACGCAGCCAAGGTCCTGACCCACCGCGATAACCCGGCTGATCCGGAGCAGAGCGAGGGCACGATCCAGATACCGCGCCTGCGCTGAGACGGTGTATGGCCCCCCGATCGGCCGGTCCGACTCTCCGAAGCCGAGCAGGTCGGGAACGATCACCTGACAGCCATTGGCCAGGAGCGTGGGTGCCACGCGCTGCCACACCGGCGCGCTGGTCGTGAAGCCGTGGACGAGCAGGACGGCCGGCCCGCCATGTCCATACCGCAGTGCATGGAGCGCACCGGGTCCGACGGGCAGGCGCACGTAGTCCCCGTCCGGGGGAACGTACGGCAGAACGGATCGCGTCAGCGGCAATCGGCGGTGCGCCGACGTCCCCTGCGTAAAGATTGGCGTGGCAATGATGGGCGGACGCGACACAACGCAAATGTACCACGACGGTGAATGCGTGCGGTGAACTAGCGCGGTGCACGGTGGTACACCTACCCTTAGGGCCGCGGCCATCGCCGCTGACGTGCGGGGCACCGTCCCCCACGCCCCTGTATGCTCCAATTGACGGCAGACCAGACACGGAACCTCTGTTCCAGAGGCCCCGATACCGCTGAGGGCGACCCATCGTGAGTTCGAAAGTGCGCAAGAAGTCCAACAACACCGGTTTCCTCGCCGCGCTTGGCGCGATTGTCGCCGCGGGCGTCGGCTTCATGGTCTGGAAGACCCAGCAACCGCCGGCTGCGCCGCCGCTCGTACTCGCGAACGTGGCGGATTCGGCGCTCGCGGCCAAGGCCCGTGGCTACACCATCGGGTCGCCCGACGCCAAGGTCGAGATCGTGGAGTTTGCCGACTTCGAGTGTCCGGGGTGCGGGAGCTTCGCGACGATCACGGAACCCGATATCCGGAAGAACCTCGTTGCGACCGGGATCGTCCGCTACACGTTCTACGACTTCCCGCTTCTCAATGTCCATCAGAACACGGTGACCGCATCGATGGCCGCCGCCTGCGCCGATGATCAGGGGAAGTTCTGGGAACTGCACGACAAGATTTTCGAGGGCCAGTTTGAATGGAATGGTCAGTCCACCGGGAATCCGCGCGGTGTGATCAGCACCTACGCGCAGAAGCTCGGCCTCGACATGAAGAAGTGGGACGCCTGCATGGATGCGGGGACGCACACGGACCGCATCAAGGCGAATTACGCCCTTGGCATCACAAAGCAGGTTGGCAGCACACCGACATTCTTCATCAATGGTGCGATGCTCAAGGGCCGCGCTAACTACGATGACATCAAGGCGGCGGTCGACGCCGCGAACGCGCCGAATCTCCCGATTCCCGCGGTGGTGCCAGTACCCGCTGCGAAGTAGAAACTGCTTCAGCCGTCCTGGCAGGCGTCGACGCGAGGTCTCGCGCGGCGCCTGCGTTCACGAGCGTGAGCTGATGTGCGACATGACCCGCGACGGCTGACGCGTTCAGCGGCGTCGTGCGGTGCCGTCGCTGGCGGCAATGCGAACCATCGGCAGGACATCATCGCCGACCATCTGATCGCCGAGTGGTGTCATACGCTCCGGCACGACATCGTCGCCGAGCACGACCAATGTGCGTGTTGCGACCGTACTGGCGAGCGGCTCGGGAATGCCAAGCATGCGGATGTACGTCTCGATCGCGCGATCGAACGGCAGCTCGCCGGCCAGCGTATCGACATACAACAGCGCGTTGCGCACATGCGTCTCGAGCACCGCCTCTTCCGCACGCGCCTGCGCCAGGCGCAGGCGGCGCTCGGCGGCGTCGCTGAGCTTTCTGGGGAACAGCGTGTCGGGGAAGAGACGGCCGAGGAGGCTCATGCCAAGAAGGGTAAGCGTGGCGCGGGGAACGTGCCAGCTACCTCACGACTCCTGCGCCTCATATTGCTCCTTCAGCCCCGCGACCACGCTCGGGTCCGCAAGGGTGGTGGTGTCACCAAGCGCGCGCCCCTCGGCGATGTCGCGCAGCAGGCGACGCATGATCTTGCCGGAGCGCGTTTTCGGAAGATCGGCGCTGAACAGGATGTCATCCGGCTTGGCGATCGCCCCGATCTTCTCACCGACGAAATCGCGTAGCTCGTCCCGCAGCGCCGATGACGCAGCGAAGCCTTCACGGAGCGTCACGAAGGCCGCGATGGCCTGTCCCTTCAGCTCGTGATCCTTGCCGACAACGGCCGCTTCGGCAACCGAGGGATGTCCGACCAGTGCGCTCTCGACTTCCATCGTGCCGATGCGATGTCCGGCGACGTTGAGCACGTCGTCCACCCGGCCGAGAATCCACCAGTAGCCGTCCTCGTCGAGTTTCGCGCCGTCGCCGGCAAAGTAGAGATCGGGCCGGCCGGGCCACTTGCTGAAATACGTGTCGACATACCGCTGACGATCACCCCAGATGGTGCGCAGCATGCTCGGCCACGGGCGCGTGATCGTCAGCAAGCCACCACCGACCGCGATCAGTTGCGCAGCCTTGTCCACCAGCGCGACACTGTAGCCTGGCAATGCATGTGTTGCACTGCCCGGCTTGGTCTCGGTCACTCCCGGCAACGGTGAGATTACGATCGCACCCGTCTCGGTTTGCCACCACGTGTCCACGATCGGGCAGCGTGCCTTGCCGATCACGCGGTGATACCACATCCACGCTTCCGGATTGATCGGCTCGCCCACGGTGCCCAGCAGCCGAAGGCGCGAGAGGTCAGATGCATCGGGATGCTTCTCGCCCCACTTCATGAACGCGCGAATCGCGGTCGGCGCGGTGTAAAAGATCGTCACGCCATGTCGCTCGCACATCTCCCACATCCGGTTGCGATCCGGCCAGTCCGGTGCGCCTTCGTAGAGCAGGCAGGTCGCGCCATTCGCCAGCGGCCCATAGACGACATACGAGTGGCCGGTGACCCATCCGACATCGGCCGTGCACCAGAACACATCGTCATCCTTGAGATCGAACACTTGCTTCGACGTTGCGGTGACACCTGTCAGGTAGCCACCCGTGCTGTGCACGATGCCCTTCGGCTTTCCCGTGGTGCCAGAGGTATACAGGATGAAGAGCGGGTCCTCCGCATCCATCACGGCGGGTTCGCAGGTGTGTGGCGCCTTCTGCATCAGGCGATGCCACCACGAATCGCGACCTTCCTGCATCTGCGCAAAACTCTCGTCACCCATGCCACCGGCGCGCCGTTGCAGCACGACGCAGTGTTCGATGCCCGGCGTGCCCATCATTGCCGCGTCGGCGTTTCGCTTCAGCGGCACCACCTGTCCGCGCCGGAAGCCGCCGTCAGCGGTGATCAGCACTCGACACTGCGAATCGTTGATGCGATCGCGAAGTGATTCAGGACTGAACCCGCCGAAGACCACACTGTGAATAGCGCCGATGCGCGCGCAGGCCAGCATGGCGATCGCGGCCTCGGGAATCATCGGCAGATAGATCGCCACGCGATCTCCCTTTCGCACGCCGAGGCTGCGCAGGACGTTGCCGAACTTGCAGACCTCGGTGTAGAGCTGCCAGTACGTCAGCGTGCGCTGGTCGCCGGGCTCGCCTTCGAAGATGATCGCTGCCTTGTTGCGTCGTGCGGTGCGCACGTGCCGATCGAGACAGTTGGCGCTGACGTTGAGCTGTCCGTCGCGAAACCAGGTGGCGAACGGCGCATCCCACTCGAGCCCTTTGGTGAACGGCGTGATCCATTCCAACTCACGTGCCATGCGGACCCAGTAGGCATCCGGGTCGGCCGCGGCCTCGCGCGCCAGTGACGCGTCGCCGATCGTCGCCGAGCGCTGAAAGGCCGCGGGGGAGGGAAATCGGCGATTCTCGGTCAGCAGTGCGTCGATCTCTGACATGGGGCTCTGGCGGGGTGGAGTCGGGAGGTGGTGGCGAGCGGTCAGTTTGCAGTATGGCGCCTTGGCGGGCAACCGTCGCGACCGAGAGTGGCGGCCGGCGTTACCTTGGGCCGATGCAACCGTTGAGCGCCACCGAGGTTGAACCAGCCGCGCCGAAACCTGTCGCCGTGTGCGAAACGGCGGCGCTCGTGCGTCGGTTCGGTCGGCGCCGGGCGGTGGCGGGGGTCGATCTGTCGATCGC
>JANNVN010000244.1:0-9255 GCA_031414435.1 Gemmatimonadaceae bacterium | reverse complement strand
ACCGAGCACGCTCTTGTCGCCGCAGAAAATCCAGTTCGTCGGCGCGATCTGCGGGAAGTGCTCGCAGAGCCACTCGAACTTGGCGTTGAACGACACTGGATGCTCCATCGCGGCACTGGCCACGAAGATCTCATACCGTTCGCTGAGCACCCGGATGGCCTCGATCGCGCCCGGTACGAGTGGAATGTCGCGAAAGAAGGTCGGATCGAAGAGGTGTTCGCGCACCCGCGGCCGGTGAGCTTCGGGAACCACCTTGTGAAAAGGCCTCCCGCGCAGATCGTCCACGGTGATGCCGGGTCCGAAATCACGGGTGTACCATGCCAATTGGTGCGAGGCCGTGTCGGCCAGCACCTCGTCCATGTCGATTGCAATGCGCTGCACTGAGAACGTGTCTCCATCAGAAGGTCGAGCGATGCGCCTGTCTGCACGGGTCCTGCGAGGGGTGTGGACGCGAACAGTCGGGATGCACCAACCGGCGCCTGCATCCCCACTTCAGTCTCCAGACCACTATCCCTCGTTCAGCACCCGTTCGATCCGGCGATCCGGCACCAGCCAGAGCAGCGACACCGCGACATAACAGGCCAGCGAAACCACCGGAAACCAGAACGCCATCGGAATGGCGATGCTGTAGAGTACCAGTGGAATCAACCCCTTCCAGTCGTTGCCCACCGCCTGCTTCAGCAGCGAGTCCTTGCCCTGCGATGCGATGATCGTTTCCTGCAGGATCTTGTACGACACGCCTGACATCAGCAGGATCACGCCATAGAGCGCAACCGGTGCGCTGGCGAAGTGGTTCTGGCCCATCCAGCCGGTGGCGAATGGCATCATCGACAGCCAGAAGAGCAGATGCAGATTCGCCCACAGGATCGGACCCGTCACCCGCTGCAACGTGTGCAGCATGTGGTGGTGATTGTTCCAGTAGATGCCGATGTTCACGAAGCTCAGCACATAACTCAGAAACACCGGCAGTAATGGGCGGAGTACATCCAGCCCCTCGCCGCGCGGCACCTTCAGCTCCAGCACCATGATCGTGATGATGATCGCCAGCACACCATCACTGAACGCTTCAAATCGTCCTTTGCCCATGCCAACTCCTCAGAAGAACCGGCGCCTGACGAGAAACGCGATCGCCGCCGGGACGCCGAAGATGAGCGCGGCAAGCGGAAGCTCTTCCCGGAGTGTGTACCCAGCCTTCGCCACGCCAGCCCACAGGTTGGTGGCCGTGGCGAGAAACCAGACGGTGATGAACGCCAGGGTCGTGTCCTCCACAGCCGTGCCACCTGGCTTGCCAAGCCATTGCGCGAGGCCGAGGCAGATGGCCCAGCTCGCGGTGCCGATGAGGATGAGAATCGCCGCGCGCATGCCGTCCACCGTGCTGGAGTGTGGTACCGCCGCGTATTCAAGCGACCGCACCCCGCCCGCGCCACCGCCCGGTCAGACCAGGGGAGTGCGCCGCGGTGAAACGGGCGCGATACTGCGGTTGTTGCGCAGGATGAACCCCGCGCGGCCCCTGCTCCCCGTTCCACCCCCACCATCGCGCCCGCTCCCGCCATGTCGACCCGCCGCGACTTCGTTCGCACCATGGGACTCTCCCTCGCCGCGTCGGCTGCTGCCTCCGCCGACCTCGCTGCACTCCCGCTCTCAGGGGCAGCCGAAGGGTCCGAGAAGTTACTGGTGCCCAATCCGCATCATCCGACTCCCGCACCGGTGGGCGTCGACCGGCTGCCGCTGGAGTGGTACAAGGCCACCTGCAAGCGGCTCCGCGCATCGGCCAAGGCACGCGGTGTGGATGCGGTGCTGCTACAGGCAGATCCGAATCTGGTCTACTTCTCCGGCTGCTTCCGCGGCAGCGGCGAACGCACCACCTGGGCCCTCCTGATGGTCGACGAGCCGGAGACGCTCTACTGGTTCTCGCCCGCCATCGACCGGGACCTGATCACGTCGTGGTGGTGCACCGAGAACACCTACTACTTCTGCTATCCGCACGCCGAGGGCGGCTTTCCCAATCGCGGACAGAACGCACGCGGCAACCGTGTGGACCTCTGGGCCTGGGTGCTGACACAGCTGGCCTCACGTGGGCTGTCGACGAAAACGATCGGACTCGATCGCGAACTGACGCCGAGCAGTCAGCAGACCTTCTCGCGAATCCTGCCCGGCGCGAAGCAGATGGACATCAGCGACATCTGCATGGGGATGCGGATGATCCGTACCCCGGAAGAAATCGCCCTCATCCAGCGCGCCTATCGCTACTTCGACAAGGTGCACGCCTTTGCCCGCGACTACATCCTCGAACACGGCACCAACGCCACCGACTACGAGGTGGGTCAGGCGCTGTCGAGTTATGGCATCAACCTGATGATGCGCGATGTGAAGCGCGACGGAAAACCACACAGCGCGGTTGGCATCGAAGTGACGGGCAACTACGTCCGAGCCGGCGTCGCCACCGCCTATCCGCACCCGAATCAGTTCTTCCACGCGAAGCTGCAACGCGGCCAACCCGTCTACGTGAACTGCGACATCCTCCTCGGCGGCTTCGGCGGTGAAGGGTATCGCAACTACATCATCACGCCCAGCACACCGGCGCACGACCGGATGTGGCAGGTGGTGGCGGAGACGGTGCAGATCATGGTGGAGGAGACGAAGCCCGGGGCGGTCTGCTCAGAGATCGCGCAGAAGGTCCACGCGCACCAGATCAAGGCCGGCATGCAGGACTACATCTACCATCGCCCCGGGCATGGTCAGGGCACGAACTTCGAAGGGCATCAGCCGCCGTTCCTCGCGCTGGGCGATGACACGGTGGTGCAGGAAGGAATGACCTTCTCGGTGGAGCCGGGCTTGTACGATGCGCAGCGCGGGATCGGCATCAATCCGAGTGATCGGCTGCTGGTGAAGCGGGATCGTGGTGTGCTGCTGAGCAGCATCCCGTTCACGAAGGAGTGGAGTTATCTGACGCTGTAGAATTACTCGCAGGTGGCTGAAAGAGTAGCCTCGGCTCTCGGCCGGGCTGGCGCGGCTCTTTCAACGGTAGGGGTCGACGGCTCTTGAAGCCTAGACATGCGTGCTGCCGACGAGCCGAAGACGACATTATGCAGCTACGTGCCTGTCGAAGACCGCATTCCAGCCGACTGTCCGCTGCGGACGATCCGCGCGCTGGTCAATCCGATCCTGACCGAGCTCTCGCCCAGGTGCGAGGCGTGCTACCCCCGTCGGGGTCGATCGTCGATCCCGCTCGAGCATCTCCTGTGTGTGCTGCTGCAGCGGGTGCTCTACACTCTGCGCACAGCTTGCGCGGCAGAGCAACGGCACTGCCAGAATCCGCGGGAATCTCAGCAGTTGCGTGATGGAGGATCGCCACGGGCAAATCGCTGCGGACGACGTGCTCACGCCAGGGTACGAGGAGGAACGTGATGCCGCCGCGGTAGCGTCAGCGCACGCTGGGCGCGGACAAGGGCTACGACAGTCCCATGTTCCTTGTGGGCTCGCGCGCGTGCGAGGGCACGCCTGAGTGCGATAGTTCATCGCCTTCATGAGCGAGGCGTACAACCTCCTGCAGACACGCATCCGCAGGCGTGTCGGAGCGGCCTCGTCAGCGCGCGTTCTTACGCGCGCCACGCGCACCAACGCGCGTGTCAGGCGTTGCACGTCGTGATGAGACCGTCGCTGACGCGACCATCGCGGCGTCTCTCATGCGCTTTTGACCTGATTTTCGCCCGCAAATTCAGAGTCGTGTTGCGACTCCGCGCCTTCTCAGCAACCAGCGATGCTGTGAATCCGCTGGGTTGGGCGCATGAGGCGATCACAGCCAGAGGACCTTCAGACGATCATTTGCATGGTCCAATGATGTCAGATCCACGGCGAGATTGGCGTCCAATACTTGGGTCAGCTGAAGCGTGCTCCCTTGACATAGGTTTATTTGCGCTTTAACTCTGTGTGTCAGTGTAGCACTAATTGGCGCGCTCCTGGATATCGATAGAGGCGACGCTCTCGGCAACTGGAGAGTGCGTGGAGTAGAGGGCAGGGGCAGGATCTGGCCGCATTTGTGCCACGACTGCCTTGCCCGCGAGGCAGTGCGGCGCGGTGCGACGGTGATTCAGCTGTGCCGCTCCTCATGTCGTTCCCGCGCACGGAACGCGCATGTTGGTCGCTCGCGACGGGGAGTTCGCCGCACGGTGTGACCGTCATTCGCGCTGACTCGTGACCGACAAAAGAGGTGGGCAGGAGTCAGTCAGAATGACGAATGCTGCAAGCACTCCGTTCGTTCGAGCCACGCGCTGCTGTTGTATTCAAGTACGTGCCGTGCTGACTACTCGGCAAACATCTCTTTCGCGCGCTGCAGTCTGAAGGGCACTACCCAACCTAATCATGGGTCTCTTCGCTTCATTCGCTAGCTAGCCACTACAGGAGCCGGACTGACACGAATCGAAAACGAATGACACTGCTCGCTTGAACGCCGTTCACAATCAGATTTGGCGAGCCGCGCTGTTTCGGACCAGACACTTCCCGGATGTTGACCAACACACTTCGACTTGGGCGAGAATATGAATGAGAAACTGCTAAGTGGCGTGTTGTGCCTGTCGGTTGTCCTGATCGGATGCACGCCGGCGACGGATGCTACGAGTGTACCGTCAACCCGACGCTCATCACCGACGGTTGCGCGTGAGATGCTGGCGAACGGTCTCGCCCTGGCGCTCGCGGAGCCACACGCGCGCGCTGAAGTGGTTGCGGCGCTCCGTGGCAGCCGGCACAGGGAGCACAAGGTGATCCTGCAGGCGCTGCTGGGTTCAAACACGGGGAGCGCATTGCGCCTCGCGCTCGCACAGCGTTTGCGCGCAAGAGGTGAAGACCTGGCCGGCGCACTCGCGAGCGTGTCAGAGTTGGAGTTGTACGCGCCGGTGAAGGCGCACCGCGCCCGCGTGGAAAAGGGCGACATCGCGTTCGTCGCGACGCAGGCCAGAGAAGGGGCGGAGATTGTCGCGTTCCGAGCAGACGGTTCGCAAGTCAGGCTGGGTGACAAGTCGCCCCCCTCGGAGCCTGTGCTCGCGCTAGTCCCGCGCGAATCGACGGACGCGGAATTAGCCGGTGCGGCAACGAGACCAGCCATCGGTTCCCTCCCGCCTTCGATAAGCCTCGACCTGGATCCAATTATTCCGCCGTGTGAGCACAATCCTGAAGACCCAAACTGTCCTCCCGGCGGTGGCGGACCACCTGCCTCTGGAACACCATTCGGCGTTCCCAGTACCACGTCGGCACGACCAGCCGGGCTCTACGTCACTGACTTCAATCTCTGGGACGACGGCGAAGGATGGATTCTCGGTGATCCGGAGATCGAAGTCTGGATGTACGGGACGCTGACCGGCTTGTACGAATCCGCAAATTCTTCGGGTGTGGTCAACGCGCGATTTATTCCGGGTGCCACATACTCTGTACCGGTTGGCTGCGCCGGAAATGCGCACTCCGTCGACGGAAACTGGCGTAACTTTAACTTGGACAACACTGGATTTTTCACGCCAACGCGTCCGATCCTTTTTGGTAAGCCGTCGGAACTGTATCTTGAGGATGTGCTCGGTTCTCGGGGCTCTCCCAACTTCCTGTTGATGCAGCGAAAGGTTTGGCTGAACGCGCCCTACCGTATTCAGGTTCTTGAGCGCGACGACTCTCGCGGTGGGTGCCCTGCGCTACCGGCTAACCGTGCTTCGGCCTTTGCCATTGGATTTGCGTCGAACGGAAAGCCGATCATCAATGGGCTTGATTACAACGATTTCGTCGCTATTCTGACGACAAACAACGATGTGGTGCTCAACCAGTCGTATCCGTCCGCATCTGCCTTGACTCAAGAGAATGGTGTCTGGCTCACGGGCGGGCGTGGAAGTGTTAAGGTCGAGAACTTCAATTTCCCTGCTAGTGCCATCGGAACGGGGTAAACCTACCTGTTCCGCGCACAATGCATCATCGCCATCGCAAACGGAGGAAGCTCAACGTGCTAAGCTTGCGAGCGCGTCTTACCGTGGGGTCGCTGATCCTTGCTCATTGCACTGCGGCTGTGACACTCCGCGCGCAGGCGCGACTCGTAGGAGAGGTTTTCGCGGCGGGTGGGACGAACACGATGTCAGCCGCCGCTCGCTCTGTGTACGAGCGAGCAGGGGGACTCACTTCGTCCGTCGGGTTGGGGTTCGGCATAGGCGTGGAGGTCGAGCGGTTCAGGGTCATCGGCTTTTATCTCGGGTTGCCGAACGAACTCGTTGGCCCGATCCAGTCGTTCACCGCAGCCCGACAGCTCGGCGGTGTTCGCGTGGATGGGCTGTTCAAGCTGGCGCGACCACGTTGGTCTTTCGTCCCGTCGCTGGCGATCACAGGGGGGTCGCGTCCACGGGTGCCGGTGACTCTGCAGGATGATGACCGACTCGCACCCTCACAGCTCTCGGATATCGGGATCAGCTGGCGGGCTGTGAGCGCACGCGCGACTGCTGGTCTCGAACGTGACTTTGGTTCGCGCTATGCTGCGCGGCTCTCTGGCGGCGCCGAGTTCACCGCCGCTGAAGGTGGGCAGTGGACGCAGTTCACCAATCGAAAGCCCGGTGTCGGTATCGGTGCACTGGCTGAGCTTGGATTCCGCATCAAAGTCGGCCGCGTCACGAAGTAGCGGGAGCAGCACTGGTGAGTGTCATGACAGTTGTCGCATGACTCGCCACGCTGCGTCACGCACGTGATCCGCGAGATCGCCCTTGGTCGGACTTAGTCCCACGGTGATCACCGGTAGCCAGTTACGCATCGTACCACTCCACCGCGCTGGCCGTTGCGCCCCTGCGCCCGTTCGAGCACCTGCTTGCAGGATTTCGGTCTCCCAAGCCCCGCGGTTCTGAGCGTCCGAAGACAGTCGAAGGCCCTCGCTATCCCTATTGTGTGTTTCGGGAGGGCCTTCGACTTGTCGGCATCGGAACTCAATCCGGTTGCCCGCGCCGCAAACGCGCGCTCAGCTCGCCGCGCGAAGCGTCGAGGGTGCGCGGCGCCGCCCGGCATTCCGCCACGGCTCCTGGTTACGCGGTGCTCGCCAGAGCACCGCAACGCTGTCATGTCCGCGTGTCAGCGCCTCGACCATCGCACCCTGATCGAAGCCGCGCAGGCGCGTGGCGAGTTCGGCGAGCAAGCCGCTTTCAACCGCCATCGTGTGCGCCACCTGAACCGAGCGCTCGTCGCCGCCACTCAGCCGGAGATGTACATCCTCGCCGTCCTCGGCATCCGGCGCGGTGCTGACGGACACCTGCGAGAGCTCATCCCATGACAACGCCTCGAGTCGACCGCCCGGCACGAATCGGCGAACACCCCAGGCACTCACCTCGATCGATTCTTCCTGCGGGACCGCTTCGAACCGACGAAGCACGAGGCGCACGATGTACACCGCCGCCACCGCTACGCCGCTCGCAAAAAGCAACCACCAGCCAAGCAGATTGTCGTGCTGCAGCATTCGTATACCGCCGAGTGCAATTGCCGCGGACGCGACGATGATCGTGACGTCCGTGCGTGCATGAGGAAGAAACATGATTCCAACTCCGTACCACAGCGCCGTCGCCATGGCCATCGCAGCACCTCGCCTCTGCCGTTGCCGGGCAAAAGCTCATCCATTCGGACCTTCCGGATACTTACTGATACTCTGCTGCAGGACTTACGTTGCACGAACGGGGCCAGTGCCAAGCCGAGCTGATGTATGGCACTTCGCGACGTCACTGGTGTCGTGGGTGGATCCGGGCCGCGGGCGTGACGACGTCGGCTCGGGCAGGGGTCGGCTCTGGTAGCTGTCGGATCGGTTCCCTTCTGCTTGCCTCCGGCCCGCTCTTGTGAAATTCGGATCGGTTCCGTCTGCTTGCCTCTGGCCAGCTCTTGTGAAATATTTCACAAGCGCGGAAATCGTTCCGTGCCCCTCATGGTCCGCACGGTGGTCGGCGCACACACGCCGGCGACCGCGCGACGGAGACAGTGATGTTGCCAGCTGAGCCAAACACCAGCACACGCGAAACCAGTACGCATGCGCGAGATCCGCGCCCACACGTCGTCATCATCGGCGGCGGCTTCGCGGGACTCACCGCCGCCAGACATCTGGCCCGAGCCGAAGTACGAGTCACGCTGATCGATCGTACCAACCACCATCTCTTTCAGCCATTGCTGTATCAGGTTGCGATGGCGGTGCTGAACCCGGCCGACATCACCGTGCCGATTCGATGGATGCTGCGAGATCAGCAGAATGCCACGGTCATCATGGCGGACGTCGATTCAATCGATGTCGCCGGTCGGACGATCGCACTCGATGGCGGTACCTCCACTGTCGACTGGGACTACCTGGTGGTGGCGTCGGGCGCGCGGCACGCGTACTTCGGACATCCGGAGTGGGAAGCGAACGCGCCAGGCCTCAAGAGCATCGAAGACGCGCTCGAAATGCGCCGCCGCTTTCTGCTCTCCTTCGAAGCGGCAGAGCGCGCGAGCGCGGCCGGCGAACGCGACGCACTGCTGGCGTTTGTCATCGTTGGCGGCGGCCCGACCGGTGTCGAGCTCGCGGGGATGATCCCCGAGATCACGGGCCATACGCTCCGTCGTGATTTCCGGCGCATCGACACGCGAACCGCGCGCGTCATTCTCCTCGAAGCCGGTAAGCGCATCCTGCCGCAGTTCCCGGAAGACCTGAGCGCCCGTGCCAAGCGTGATCTCGAGGACCTCGGCGTCGAGGTTCGGCTGGGTACGGCCGTGACGGATGTCGATGACGATGGCGTGACGCTCGCCAATGGCGAACGGATTCTGGCGCATACCGTCTTCTGGGGCGCCGGCAATCAGGCGTCCCCCTTGGCGAAGCAACTCGGCGTGCCGCTCGACCGCGCTGGTCGCGTGATCGTGGAGTCGGACCTGTCGCTGCCAGGGTACGAAAACGTCTTCGCCGTCGGCGACATCGCTTCCGTGATGACGAGCGCCGGCACTCCGGTTCCGGCGGTCGCGCCGGCGGCGAATCAGATGGGCGAACACGCGGCGAAGGGCATCCTGGGTGACCTCCGTGGGAAGCCGCGGACCCCGTTCGCGTATTTCAACAAGGGCGATCTGGCCACGATCGGTCGCTACCGCGCCGTGGCGGCTGTCGGCCCGGTGAAAATGCAGGGCTGGCTGGCATGGCTGGCCTGGCTGTTCATCCACATTCTGTATCTGGCCGGCTTCCGGAACCGGATCACGGTGTTCGTCCAGTGGGCGTATCAGTACTTTACGTATCAACGCGGCGTC
>JANNVN010000243.1:0-3124 GCA_031414435.1 Gemmatimonadaceae bacterium | reverse complement strand
TCGTCCCGTCCCGCCAGCGTGAAACTGCCGTGCGGCCCGTCCAGATACGCTTTCGTCCCGGGACGGATCGCGCCCACGGTGCGCGTGAAGTCGCCGCCTTCCTTGATGACGAATTCCATGCGCGGCAGCGATGCCGGCGCTGACGCGAATGAGAAGGGATGTTCCGTCAGGCTGAATGCGGAGTGCCCAAGATTCAGCCATGCGAATTGCCCCGCGATGAACGGCGTGGGTCGATGGCCGTCCGGCTCGATCGCCACCCGCCAGGTGTTGTCCGCTGCTTTTTCGACCACGACGACGCGCCAGGGGCGGCGGAGCTTGTGCAGTGGGCGCACGACGTAGACATGGGCGAGCGACAGCAGCGCGATGGCGCTGAGAGCAAACCAGAACGCGGTCAGCGCCGGCGCGGCGCTGTAGGTGCCAGCCGACAGCGTGTGGTGCGTTCCGAGTACTGCCAGAAGACCAGCGCCGATTCCGTGCGTCAGTCGCCAGGTTTCGTAGCGGATCGGCAAGCGGTCACGTGTGATTGCGACGGCGACGGTCACGATCATCAGCGCCCATGCGGCGACACCGGTTCGCAGCCTGCCGGACAGCAACATGCCGGCAAACATGTCGCCCGCCCCGCCGCTGCCTGAAAGGAGCCGAGGTGCGACATACAGCAACGGATGTCCGAGCAGAAAGAGCAATGCGGTTCGCGCGGCGAGTTGATGCAGCCGCATGGTCGCATCGATCCCTGTGCCGCGCCCGTGACGGCCGGATACGAACCGAAACCGCCCCGAGGTCAGAAACTGCAGCAGGACGATGGCGAATCCGCTCATCGCGAGCGCGGCGGAAAACTCGCGCCACTGGTTTTCCGGCATCTCTCCGCTCGCGAGCACGATCGCCAAGGGCGTGAGCGGGACGACAATGAAGAGGGCAGCGCCAGCCCAGATTGGAAGAAAAAGACCGGCGCGTCCTCGCACGCCGGTCACTTCCTGCCGGCAATCACCGTTTCGATGTATGCGACGATGGCGGCGCGCTCCGGATCACGGGGCGCATGGTGACTGCGCAGCAGGCTGTCGAGCCACGGCTTGCGCTTGGCAGCGTCCGGTTCCTTGCGGCCCCACGCCGCGATGGCGCGTTCGCCGTGGCAATCGCCACAGCGACTGGCATAGAGTTTCGCGCCGTCCGGATTGCCTTGTGCTCGGGCGGATTGTGCCCATCCTCCCGCGAGGACGAAGGCAACCGCGAACGTGAAGGCGACGTGTTTCTCCGGAGCCATGCGTTCCCTCCTTTCCGGGGTTTCAGTCTGCGGCTCTTCCCGCGCGCCGGAGCGGCGGCGTCAGGACGCCACAATGCGCACGGACCGCAGGAAGAATGATGTTCGCGGTCACTTTCCGCCGTCTACAGGCCCGGATCCCGAACCCGCGCGGTCGACCGACGTCTGCCTCCCACACCCTGTCCACGCGCGCATCGAATCCGTCACCGCCTGCAACACCAGCTTCGACTTCACGACGCCGGCATGCGAGGCTTTCGGGTCGCGCACCACGCCACCGTTGGCCGATAGCCCGGCCACGAATGCGTCGGTCACCGACTTGCGGATCAGCAGGTCGCGACCGGCCACCACCACCAGCGAACGTCCGGGCGCTGCCGCGGCATCTTCGATCGGATTGAATGCGAATGCCGTCGTGTCGAACAGGCGCGGGCCAATCGCCCCCGCGCGCGCGCGAACGAGCGTCGAGATGCGCGTGAACGGTGTCATATAGACCGTGGCGACGGGGCTGTTGTCGCGGGTCAGGCGTGCCGCCAGCGCCGTGCCCATCGAATGCCCGATCACCACGATCGGCGTGACGGAATCCCCGAGTCGTACGCGCAGGTCACGATACGCCAACGCCGCATCACTGAAGACGCCGCTCGTCGTTGGCTCCCCGGCCGTGCCGCCGTAGCCGCGATAGTCGGGGATCAGCACCGAGAACCCTGCCGCCTGCATCGCCTGACCGAGCGCCAACATCTCTGCACGATTCTTTCCTTTGCCATGCAGCAGCAACGCCCCGCCACATTGCGCGCTCGCGGCCGGTGCCGCGCCCCACCATGCGAGCAGGCCACCCGCCGAATCGGCGCGCGAGATCGTGTCGAGTTTCGCATCATGCCACCCCCATCCCGACGGCGTGGCGCGCGCATCGCGCAACGGCTTCGGCATGAATCCAAAGGTGTTCGTCACCGGTCCGCGGAGCACACACGCCGAGAGCGAGGCGCCTGCAATGCCAAGCATGACCGCTGATTGCACCGCTGCGCGCGTTGCACGGGTGCTCTTCATGGTGACTCACTCCTGGCCGGCTGCGGTGAGCCGAGAATCGGTGCCTGCCGCGTATACAGCCAGAGCACCACTGCACCGATCGTGATGGCCGCGTCGGCAATGTTGAAGATCCAGAATCGCGTCGCACCCAGACCGGTGTCGATGAAATCCACCACACCGCGATCCCAGCGCAATCGATCCACGAGGTTGCCGAGTGCACCGGCTGCGATGAGGGCAACGCCACCGAACACGAACGGACTCTCATTCCGTGTGCGCACGAGCCAGACGATCACTCCGATCAGCATCGCGGTCGCCAGTCCGGCGAAGACCCAGCGCGACGCCGCACCAGCCGAGAGCCCCATCGCGGCCTGCTGATTGTATGCCAGCGTGAAGCGCAGGACGTCCCCGACAACTTCGTGCGGCACAGACGCCGGGGTCAGCTGCTCGACGGCGACGCGCTTGCTGGCGCAATCGCTGAGAAACACGCCGGCAAAGAGCGGCATGAACGCACGGGCTTTGGCGGCTGAGCGTGACATCGGCAGGGGCTCCGGAAATCAGGTGGGTTCGGTGCACGGTACAGTCCGTCTGCCGCATTCCAACGATACCATACCCCGTCCGGGTCCAGTGGGTTCGCCGCGGAGGTCGGTGAGGGGAACGTCGTTCCAGGATCCTGGGCCGCGCACGTTTCGGGAGGCGCGTTCGCTTGCTCTTGCACTGATTCAGCGCAGGATCGCAAGCCGTTCTCTCGCACACGCCCCCGCACTCGAGTCGCAACCATGCATCAGACGATCGACCCTGCCATACTCTACTTCGGAACGCCTGTCGCCCTCATCAGCACGCTCAACACCGACG
>JANNVN010000242.1:0-4974 GCA_031414435.1 Gemmatimonadaceae bacterium | reverse complement strand
AGAACAGCCCGAGCAACAGGCGGGACAGCCGGAAGCCGACCTCGTAGTACGCGATGATGTTGAAGAACGGCACGATCTCGCGTACGTACGCGTCGACCATCTTCCAGGCGGTGGCCGGCTCGGTCTGGGCGGTTGCGACATGCTCCTGGACCGCCGCCGCAATCACAGGATCGTTCAGCAGCAGGCCCCGCACGTGGGCGCGGCTGAGCAGCTTGAATCGATCGAGGCGCCCCCGGTACTTCATTCGTGCCCGCGCCGCGGTCCGATTCGCGAAGCGTCGCAGTGGGCGCCGGAACAGGACGCCCAGCACCAGCACGGCGACGACAAGCGCCACGAAGTCGATGAGGACGGTCTGCACAGGTGTCCGAACATCTGGTCCGTCGCGGGAAACGGCAAGTACTGCCGGCGCTCAGCCCCGCCGCTTGCCCGGCCCGGGCTCCGCATGTTGGTTGCGGTGTCCTGAACCGAGGCTGAAGATGCTGCGCAAGATCGTGATCGGCGTGATCGCTCTGCTCGTCGTCGTCGTCGCGACTGCATTTGCGGTGCTGCCCGGGATCGTGGACAAACGCATGAACAAGGTGGTGGATGCGCCACACCTACGGGTCGGTGACGCTGCGCGCCAGCTGCACGCGCAGCTGACCATCGCCGACATGCACGCCGATCAGCTGCTCTGGTCGCGGGATCCGCTGGCACGTGCCGATCATGGCCACGTGGATGTGCCGCGGATGAAGGATGGCAACGTCGCCTTGCAGATCTTCTCCGTTGTCACCAAGACACCGAAGAACCAGAACTACGACAACAACACCGGTGAGACCGACAACATCACGTTACTCGCGTTCGTGCAGCGCTGGCCGCTCGCGTCGCTGACCAGCTTGCGGGCCCGGGCGATTCATCAGGCGGATCGGCTGCACGACGCAATCGAGCGTTCGAATGGTGGGCTGATGCTGGTGACAGACAGCGCCTCACTGCAGGCATTCCTCGCAAAGCGAACCAGCGCCCCGAACACACACGCGGCGCTGCTGGCGATCGAAGGACTGCACGCGCTGGACGGACAGCTCGCGAGCCTAGACACTCTGTTCGCCCACGGGTTCCGCATGATGGGCCTGACGCACTTCTTCGACAATGAAATCGCGGCTTCGGCGCACGGCGTCACACATGGTGGGCTGACCCCGCTCGGCCGTCAGGTGGTGCGGCGCATGGAGTCGCTCGGCATCATCGTCGATCTGGCACACGCGTCGCCCCAGACCGTCGCTGAGGTGCTGGCGATGGCGACGCGGCCGATCGCGGTGTCGCATACCGGAGTGGCCGCAACCTGCCCGGGGCCGCGTAACCTCACCGATGAGCAGCTGAAGGCGATCGCCGCCAACGGCGGTGTGGTGGGGATCGGCTATTGGGACGCAGCGGTATGCACGCTCGGCGCCCAGTCGATTGCGAAGGCGATCCGACACGCCGTCAACGTTACCGGGATCGATCACGTCGGGCTTGGCTCCGACTTCGATGGCGCCACATCCACACCTTTCGCCACCGATGGCCTGGCGGAGATCACACAGGCGCTGATCGATCAGCAGTTCACGCCGGAAGAGATCGGGAAGATCATGGGCGGCAACGTGTTGCGGCTGCTGACGGCGGGGCTGCTGCGCTGACAGCAGCCGGCTCAGGACTCATGCGATTCCCTGCCGCATCGCCCACAACACCTTCTCCGCGAACACGTCAACTTCCTGCGGCGTCGTATACACATTCGGCGTCACACGAATCCCCATGAACTCCTTCTCGTGCACGATCGGTGTCGTCACGATGTTGTGCTTGCTGTAGAGCCACCCGCCCAGCTTTACCGGGTCGATCCCATCGACGTTGAAGAAGCCAATCCCACCGCCATTCGGTGAGTCGAGTGGTGTGAGCACCTTGACCCGGCCGTTGCCTTCGGCCAGCAGCCGCTTCGCCCAGCGATCGCGGAGCCAGCGCATGCGCGCGATCTTGCGCTCGGAGCCGATGCCGCGGTGGAACACGATCGCCGCCGCAATCGCATTGAAGTTCGCCTGCGGATGCGTCCCGATTTCCTCGTACTTGCGAATGTCGTTGTCTTGGCCGGGATTGCCCGCCATCAACGGCCAGAGCGCCTTCTGCTTCTCCTTGCGCACGTAGAGGAAGCCTGTACCGATCGGCGCGTACAGCCACTTGTGCAGGCTGGTGCCGTAGTAGTCCACACCCAGTTCGTCGCGCTTGAACGGGAAATGGGCGAAGGCGTGCGCACCGTCAACGAAGACCTCGATCCCCTTCGGCTTGGCCATGTCGACAATTTTGCGCACCGGCAGGATCTGGCCGGTGAGGTTCGTGATGTGCGTGATCTCGATGACCTTCGTCCGCGGCGTGATGGCCGCGGCAAAGGCTGCCACGACATCCTCGTCCTGCGTCACCGGTACGGCGAACTGCACTCGCTTCAGCACGATGCCCTCGCGCCGCACCCGCTGTTCCCAGGCGTTGATCATGCGGCCGTAGTTCTGTGTGCTCACGATGACTTCGTCACCACGCTTGAGATCGAGGCCGAAGATCATCGTCTCCAGCGCTTCCGACGCGTTGCGCGTGATCGCCATCTCTTCCGGATCGCAGCCGAACTCCGCGGCCAGCTCACGGCGCACACTCTCGATGCGCGGCTGGAGGTGCCGCCACATGTGGTCCACAGGGATTTCGTTGCTGTAGCGGATGTCGCGGATCATCTGTTCGATGACCATCGATGGCGCGGGACTCACGCCGCCATTGTTCAGGTTCACCCAGGTCCGGTCCACCTCGAAGGCACGCTGGATCTCGAACCAGAAGGTCTCGTCATCGGCCAGGTCCATCGGCGTCCGGTTGCCGGCCACCGACTGTGCCCGGGTCAGTTGGGCGAAGGCGCGGGAACTGAAGGCGGGGGCGGCGGCCAGTGCGGCGGCGGCGGTCAGAAAACCACGGCGGGTGGTCATCAGCGGGCTCAGCAGGGGAGAGGAGCGCGGTGTGTCCGGGCGACGGATGTCCGGATCGGGGCGGTCGCTGCGCATTCAGGATCGCATGTCGATGCTACCGCCTGTCGCACGCAGACGGTAGCCACACCCGGAAGGCGCCCCGCCGTTGGGTTGGCCAGGGGCCGGATGATCCGCGGCAGCGACCCCGTCGTATCCAGACAGCAGTCCTGCACGGCCGCACCGATCGACCTCCCGCGCTCCTGACGCCATGTCCAACGGACTCGCCCGAAGCATTCCCATCGACACCCGGTCCGACGTTCAGCTCATCGTCGCGATGCGCTCGAACGACGAGTCGGCGCTGGCGACGCTCTACGACCGGCACGCCGCGGTGATCCTCGGTTTCCTGATGCGGCTGATGAAGGAACGCGCGGATGCCGAGCCGGTGCTGCTCGAGACGTTCCTGCAAGCGACACGCTCGGCCGATCGATTTGATCCCGAGCGAAGCAGTGTCTTCTCCTGGCTGACGATGATTGCGCGCACGCGTGCCTTCGATGCGTTGCGTGTCAACGCCAGGCATCATGCGCTCACCCCACTCTCGATCGATGATCTCACTCCGGCCGAACTGGAACAGGCCCACGCTGCGACGGATCCCGTGAAACTGTCCGAACATCAGGAGCAAAGCGTAGCCGTCCGGCGTGCACTCAGGACGCTGCCGGCGACACAACGCGAAGCCATCGAGCTGGCGTTCTATCTCGGGCTGACACACCCCGAGATTGCGGCACGGCTGGGCGAACCGCTGGGCACCATCAAGGGCCGGATTCGTGGCGGCCTGCTCAAACTGCGTGAGCCACTCAGCCTGCATCGTGAGGGCGTCACACCATGACCGCGTACACCAGAATGGAGCTGCTCGAGATTGCGGCAGCGCACGCCACCGGGGCCGCGAGCAGTGAAGAGGAACTGGCGCTTCACTCGGCCATGCAGAAAGATGCGGAGTTGGCCGGGGAGCTCGAGCTCAATCGACGGGTTCTCGAAGCGATGGCCAATGCGCAGGCTGTTGCACCATCGGATCTGGTGCGCGGTCGACTGCTGTCGCAGGCGCGTGGTGTACCCTCGCTGCAGCTGGCCGGATCGACGGCGCGCAGGCCGATGCGCAATGCGGTCGCGATGGCGGCCACCGCTGCGGCGATGGTGGCCGTGCTCGGCCTGAGCGCCGAGATCATCAGGCTGCGCTCGCAGGTATCCGGGATCACGGAGTTCAACGCCGCGCTGCAGGGGCAGCTCCGCGAGCGTGAGGCCCTGCTCAACCCGCTCCTGATGGCCGAAAACCACTTGCGGGTGGTGCATATGCTGACCAGCGATACCGTTGCCGGTCCTGGGATTCAGCTCTATTGGGACCGCGCACGCGCCACCGCGATGCTGCACGCGTTTCGACTGCCCCCAGCGCCCGCCGGAAAGCAGTATGTGCTCTGGGCGCTTGGCGATGGCTCGCCGCGCTCACTGTTCTCCTTCAACTCCGTGCCTGGTGGGCACGTGTTCATCCCGAAGCTGCAGCTCCCGGTGGGCTACCGGGGCATCCGGTCACTGGCGGTGACGGCGGAACCGGTCGGGGGATCGGCAGAACCGTCGTCGGGCGAGGTCGTACGCGCGGAGGTGGGCAATCCGTGTCCCGTGCGGCAGGGAAACATGCGTCTGGCGTCGCTATCTTGCGACGATGTCCACTCCTCACGATGACACATCCGGGAACCGATCGCCGCTGGCGGGCCTGACGTCCGACGAAGTCGCAACGCGCGTGCGCGACGCCGCTGCGCTGCTCGAATCGATCGCCGGCGACCGCGCGCTGCTGGCGCAGATGACCCCGGACGACCGGACGCGCTTGCTGCATGCCGCCGGCGAAGTATCTCGCCCCGATGCGCTGGCGCGTCGCCGCCTGGTGAAGGCCACCCGCGTGCAACGCAAGCAGGAGCGCGTGCAGCGTGCCGAGTCGGTGCTGCAGGATACTGGCATCCGGAAGCTGCGCCGCGAGGAGGTCTTCATCACA
>JANNVN010000241.1:0-1709 GCA_031414435.1 Gemmatimonadaceae bacterium | reverse complement strand
GGTGTTAGGGCGCACTACCTACTCTCTTTCGCGCGGTTGAGCGTGACCAGCGCAAGACACGGCCAAACGTGAAAGTTCCTTCAGGCGCGGGGCGGCAGTTTTCATTTCAGGCGGTGCTGGAGAACTGGGCCGCAGGAATGGATTACTGCGCCGTTCCCGTCCCAGCGCGCATCACTGAGGCACTAGGAACGAAAGGCCCGGTGTTGGTCTCGGCGCGAGTGAACGACTCGGAGCCCTTCGAGGTAAGCCTCTTTCCGGTTGGAGGCGGCCAACACTACATTCGCATCAAAGCAAGAGTTCGTCAGGAGACAGACACTAAGGTGGGCGATCGCATTCGAGTGCGAATCACCGTCCGTGATCGAGCAGACGTACTACTGCCTGATGAGCTCGTTGACGCGCTTAATGCCGAAGGTGTGATGGATGCTTTTGAATTGCTTCCACCCGGAAAACAGAACTTCATCGTTCGTCGGATCAACGATGCAACGAAACCGCAGACGCGCCAGAAGAGAGTACGGGAGGGCGTCGAAGCCGCACACGAACGGCGAGAGTGGTTAGTCGACCGGGAGTCAACGCAATGACAACAACGTCGGCGGGAAGTACGCGGCGTCACAGGCTCCTGCGCGACGTTGTGCGCCCTAACAAGGACATGAGCCTGACGGAGTGCCAGAAGTTTCGGCGCGTGATAGAATCATCGCGCGGGCACTCCGCAGGCTATGCCTGGTGTTAGCGAGACTCGCTCGGTGCGATTGGTCGCGCTGGCGCGTGCCGTCGGTGTCGGAGGCCGCTGTGGGCGGCCAGCCGTAGCGGCGCTGGCGGAGTGCCACGGCAACTGTTATAATAGTCTCCGTGATACGCTCGTTCGCGAATGCCGGTACCGAGGACGTATTCAACGGCGTCGACAGCCGGCGGGCGCGGCGGGCGTGTCCTGCGGCGCTCTGGTCGGTTGCCGCGCGCAAGCTGACGCAGCTCAACCGGGTTCGTGACCTGCACGAGTTGGCGGTTCCCCCTGGGAACCAACTTGAAGCGCTGAAGAAGGATCGGCGCGGGCAGCACAGCATCCGCATCAATGGTCAGTATCGCATCTGCTTTCGCTGGGAGGACGGGTATGCCGACGACGTCGAGATCACGGACTATCACTAAGGTGCCGCGCGCCCGGTCGCTGGTGGCCCGGCGGCTCCCCACGCATCGGCCACCGACCCATCCCGGCGAGATGCTGCTGGAGGAGTTTCTGCGCCCGTTGGGCATCTCGCAGTCCGCGTTCGCGATTCGGCTTGGCGTGTCATTTCCGCGGCTGAATGAGATCATCAATGCGAAGCGCAGCGTGACGTCCGACACGGCCTTGCGCTTCGCGCAGGTCACGGGCATGAGCGCGGATTTCTGGCTCGGGTTGCAGCAGGATTGGGATCTGTGGCATGCCGTGCGCTCAGACGACGCGGCGGCGATTCGTCGGCTCGTGCCGTTGCCGCGAGCGGGCTAGTCGCTCGCTAACAAGGACATGAGACTGCGCAGTACCGCGACCTGCGGTGCGCGCCAAAATCCGCGGTGCACGGTACTGCGCAGTCTATGCCTGGTGTTAGGCGCGCCGGGTACGAAGTAGCCTTGGAGGAACCGTGTCGAGCGATCTGCCAGCGGTACCATCGCGTTCGTCGAATGACGTCGTCGCGTTCCGACGCGATGACCTGGCTGCCCTGGCGTCCGGACGTTCCAGC
>JANNVN010000240.1:0-4501 GCA_031414435.1 Gemmatimonadaceae bacterium | reverse complement strand
AGCGGCGCCGTGTCCCAGAAAGGGGCACGGCGCCGCTTCTTCATTCCTGCGTGCGCATTGGGCGGCATGTCAGCGCTGCGCGCCGCACAATCAGCGATGGAGTTCGACCGGCGGACGGTCGTTGGCGGCTGAGAGCAGCACGACGAAGTGCTCCGCGTCGGCGTCAATGCCGAGCGCCAGCTGGTAGCGGTCGCAGAGTCGCTGGACGATCGACAAGCCGAGCCCCCACCCCGCGCTTTGCTCCCCCTTCACAAAAGGCGCGACGATGGCCCGGGCGTCGGTCGGATGCCCGTGGCTCGAATTGCTGATGCGGAGACAGCGCCCCTCGCCCGCGATCGTCACGATGCCTGCATGCGTGTGCGCAAAGGCGTTTCCGATCAGGTTTGCGAGGAGGATACGCACCACCGCTTCGGGGGCCGGAAGCGCAGCATCAACACTGACTGTCGTGACGACCGCCACTGCCTTGGCATCCAGCAGGACCGCCTGCTCGACGACCACTTCTTCGACCAGCTCACGGAGAACCGTCAGGACGTCATTCGCCGGCGACGCTCCCTCCTCGCGTGCCAGCGTGAGCAGCGTGTGCACGGTCTGGTCCAGATGCCCGACCATCTGTGCCGCCTGCACCACCAGCACACGGTGCGCGGGATCGAGTGTCGGCGCAGCAAGCAGACGCTCGGTGGCGCCGCGCAGGACAGTCAGCGGCGTGCGCAGTTCATGACTCGCATCACGCGTGAACGCCTGCTCGCGCGTGACGAACGCTCGCAATCGATCGGTGAGTCCATCAAGGCCGCGGGCGAGGACACCCACTTCATCGTCACTGAAGTCGGGCGCGATTTCGCGCGGCAGCGCCGATGGTGTGATCCCTTCGACAATCGCCGTCAGCCGCGAAAGCGGGGCGGTCGTCCGTTTCGCCATCCAGATCGCCAACAGCGCTGCGAGCGCGATCAGGCACACCAGGGCGATGACGATCAGTTGAATGAGCTTGCCTCGCAATGGTCGCACGACCAGTTCGCTGCTCACTTCCGCGATCAGCCACGCTGGGTTCGGAGCATTCAGCCGGCGCACGTGATAGTACCGTCCGTCGGTGCCGGCGATCTCACGGCGCTCCGGTTCTGCCGCGAGGACAGGGGCGATGTCAGGCGGGAGCAGGCGCCTGTCGGCATACACACCTATGAAGTCACGGCGCGGTGCAGGCCAGATTCCCCGCCCCCGAAACGCACGCTCCGCCACGGTCGCTTCCTCGGTGAGCATACGCTCGAAGAATTCGTCCTCGACTTCGTATGCCACGATGAGCGTGAACGCGCCATACACCAGACCCACAACCGCACCGAAGGTCGCAAACACGATCGTCAGTCGCCGACGCAGGCGATATCGTGTTCGGATCATTCGCCCGCCTCGAGCCGGAATCCGACATCGTGCACCGTGCGCAGCATCGGGGCTTCGAAGGGGCGGTCCAGCGCCTGACGCAGCAGATAGAGATGCGAGCGCAGCGGATCGGACTCGGGGGGATCGTCGCCCCACAGGCGTCGGATCAGCTCACTGCGGGTGACCGCACGAGGCCACGCCTCCGCCAGCATCAGCAGGATGCGACGCGCGGTCTGCCTCAACTCGAGCGGACGCCCCGCGCGCGTGATCTGGTCAGTGCGTCGATCAATGCACAAGCTGCCGATCTGCAACACGTGCGCGCCGCCGGCACGGTGACGCCGCGCCAGCGCCAGGCACCGTGCGACGAGTTCCTCGCCCGCGAATGGCTTGACGAGATAGTCATCCGCCCCTGCATCGAAGCCGCGCAGCTTGTCGGACAGCGTGTCGCGTGCGGTGAGCATGAGCACCGGTACGTGCCGGTCGGCCTTGGCGCGAAGCCGCTCGCAGACGCGCAGGCCATCGAGCCCAGGGAGCGTGAGATCGAGCACCACCACATCAGGTGGCTCGGCCAGTGCCATCGCCAGGCCGGCGCGCCCGTCGGCGGCCGCATCGACCTGGAGACCGTGGGCCGCCAGCGTCGACACGATCATCTCGCGCAGCGGGCGGTGGTCCTCGATCACCAGGACGCGCAGCGCGTCGGTCACGCGCTCATCGGCCGATGGAATCGCGCAGCGCCTGCGCCTCGCGGAGGTCGGGCTTCGCAGTGACCAGCGTCGTCAGCACCTCCAGTGCCCGCGGCTTCTCGCCGAGCCTGACGTGCGCGCGTGCAATGCCCATGGTGAGCTGAGGCTCGTTCCAGTGTTCGGCGGCCAGATACATGAGCGAAAGTCCACGGCGGATCGCGAGCGGCACAACGGCCTGTTGGCTCTGGTAGTATCCAAGCATTCCGATCAGTTTAACGTGATGGGTGGCCGTTGCATCGCGCAAGGCGCGACGGGCTGCAACGGAATCACCGCTGAGGAATCGCGTCACCAAGGCCAGTGTGCGTTCATCCCGCCATGGCACGCGCACCACCGGAGTGCGTCCGGTCGCGCGGACCAGTGCTTCGGCCACTGCAACGGTCGAGGACGGATTCTGCCCGGTGATGAGCTTCGCATCGACCACCAGGTGCGGCAGCATGAGCGGCTGCTCTTCCCAGCGGGCGCCGGCGGCGCTCAGCGCCGTTTCGAGCGCGAACGGAAACTCTTTCGTCCAGCGCTTGCCGAAGGCCGCCTCTTCCTCGTTGGTGAAGCCGGTCATCCGTCGGCCCGCAACGAATGGCGTGCCATCAGCGCGACGGACCAGGGCAAACGCGGCTGGCCCGTGACAGACGGCAGCCACGATGCCATCTCGCGCAGACAGCTCCCGGATGACGCGTTGCAGCGCGGAGTCAGCGGGCAGGTCAAACATTGCCCCTTTGCCGCCCATGACGAATACCGCCGTGTAGTCGGCCGAGCGCACATCCCGCGTGCGGATCGTAGCCCGGAGCTTCCGCGCGGCCGCGCTGTCGGCCAGAAATGCGGCGATGAAGTCGTCGTTGCGATTGTAACCGTCGGCTTCGACGACACCGCCCTGCGGCGAGGCAATATCCAGGTCAAAGCCGTTGGCGGCAAGCACCAGATAGGACTGGGCGAGCTCGCCCATCTCGAAACCGGGGCGCGCCTTGCCCTGATCGCGCCCGGCGCCGCTGACGACCAGCAAGACGCGCGGCGCTGGGGCAAGAGGCGGGGCGCTCAACACCGGGAGTGGCGCCAGCAGCGCAGCAGCAAAAAGTGTGCAGGTCCAGCGAATCATTCGGCAGCCTCGGGAAACAGGTGAGGCCGAGAGTCTAGATGCCGCATGTGACGCAAAGATCAACAGGCGCAAGGCGCGGTATAGCGCGCAGGCAGATGTGATACGGCGCCGTGTCCCACAACAGGGATGCGGCGCCGTTCACTGCTCTCAGTCTGGTACCGCGATCACCCTGAACGCACCCGATCGACCAACTCGCGTGGCGACAGCACCGCCGGTCGCACCTGGTCAGCACACGCGGCGAAGTGCCGCCGATTCCCGGTCACGATCGCATCGGCGTCTGCACTCAATGCCAGATCGACGAACACCTGATCACCGGGATCAGCCAACACTGGCCCGATGGCCGTCACCGGGCCGAATTCCGCTCCATCGATGATGCTCCGCAACACGCGCCGGACCGTCGCCGCTGGAAACCCGAACTCCGGCCGCGCGAGGACTGCCGCGTACTCGTCCACGATGCGATCACAGAGCAATACCGTGAGCATATCATCCCGGATCAGCTCAACGATTTCAGCACAGGTTCCGCGCGCCGTGAGCATCGCCGACACAACGACGTTGGTGTCGAGCACAATGCGCACGCGCCGGCGTCCTCAGCGCTGCGTGCGTGGCACAGACCCAGTCCTCCGCGGCGGGCTCTCGCCGAGCGCCCCGGGTACCGATTCACCGGCCGGCGTCTCTCGTCGCGCGGCAGCGGCGCGCACGTCAGCCACGACGTCATCGATGCCATCGATTGTCATCAGATCGGTACCGAGGCGCGCTGAGGCGAGCTGCAGTTCGCGCGCCGCAGCCCAGAGCTGTTGACGGGCCCAGACCTGTTGCAGCGCGCCGAGTTCCGAGGCCGACGTGGGAAAGATCACCCCCCGCACCTCGCCGTCGAGCAGCAGCGGAACAGGACGGCCCTCGGCCAGTCGCTCGGCGACGATTCCTGGGGTATTCCTGAGCTCACGATACGTCAGGGGCACGACGAGTGGCGATTCAGCCATGGAACGCTCCGGAAAAGACGTCTGCTACAGTATCGTAGCCGAAATATGCCGAGTCAAGCCATCCTTCCGCTACAGCAAGCGAGCGGGCCTGGCCTCGACCCGAGGCCGTCTCCAAGGCCCCCGGCAATGTCGGTCCGGATGGCGCGAAAGACTGAGCGTGCACCCGCTGACGAAGGACTTGCTGGCCGGCGCGAAACAACTCAGTCGATGAGTATGCGAGCGGCAGATACTACAGCGCGCCACGCCTCGGTCCACGGCGCGACCAGATCGAAATGGCCGCCCGCAACCTCCTGCACCACCGTGGCAGGAAAGCGCGCGAGATA
>JANNVN010000239.1:0-4177 GCA_031414435.1 Gemmatimonadaceae bacterium | reverse complement strand
GCGAACTACATGACGCAGTTCATGCCGATGTCGTCCATGCAGAAGAGCGTCGTCGCGGCGACGCTCATCCTGCTGATGATGGTCATCAACGTCCGCGGAACACGCGAAGGGGCCACCGTGCAGAACGTCGCCACCGGCATCAAGGTGCTGGTGATCTTCGGGATGTGCGCGGTCCTGTTTGCGCTCGGCAAGGGCAGTTCGCGGGTGGTGGAGGCGCACACCACAACGCCCGCGTCGATATCGGGCGTTGGCCTGTCGATCATTTCCGTGCTCTGGGCCTACGAGGGATGGCAGTACGTCACCTTCGTCTCCGCCGAAGCGAAGGACCCGCAGCGATCGGTGCCGCGCGCGATCGCACTCGGCACGGCGTTGTTGATCGTCATCTACGTCACGGCCAACTTCGCGTACCTTGCCGCGCTCGGGCCAGCGGGAGTGGCGGCGTCGGATCGTGTGGCGGGTGAGGCGGTGGCGGTGGTCATGGGCCCCGCCGCCGGCTGGTTGATCGCGGCCGTGATCATCGTCTCCATGTACAGCGCGGCGCATTCCGTGGTCATCACCGCGCCGAGGGTCTACTTCGCCATGGCACGCGATGGGCTCTTCTTTCAGCGGCTGGCAGAGATCCATCCGAAGTACAACACACCCGCGGTGGCCATTGTCACCAGCTGCGCGTGGGCGATCCTGCTTGCGCTCACCGGGACGTTCCAGCAGTTGCTCACGTATGTCGTCTTCATCGGATGGATCTTCTATGCGCTGGGCGCTGCTGCTGTGATCGCGCTACGCATCAAGCGCCCCGATGCCGCGCGCCCTTTCCGCGTGCCATTCTATCCGCTGACGCCGATCCTCTTTGTGCTCGCTGCGGTCGTGATCGTGCTCAACACCATCGTGTCGCAACCGAGACAGGCGGCGATCGGTATTGGTGTCGTCCTTGCCGGCGCACCGGCATTCCTGCTCTGGCGTCGCCGGCGCAGTGCCTCCGCGCGCTGATCCCGCTCTCACGCGCCCATCCGGATGACGCGCCGAGGATTCGTCGTGATGGGGAGCGCCGGCTCAGGCAAGACGGTCGTCGGCACCGCGCTCGCCGAGGCCCTCGGTGTACGGTTTGTCGAGGGTGACCGGTTCCATCCGGCCGCGAATGTCGCGCTGATGGCCGCGGGCACACCACTCACCGACGAACACCGCGCTGGATGGCTCACGGCCCTCGCCGCAGAGCTGCGCACCGCGCTCGAATGCGGCGAGAGCATCGTGCTGTCGTGCTCAGCCCTCAAGCGGACGTACCGGGATGTGCTGCGGTCCGGTGATGCTGCAGTGCAATTCATCTTCCTGCATGCGGATGCGACACTGCTGCGGGCGCGACTCGAGGGGCGCAGCGGTCACTATATGCCAGCGTCGTTGCTCGACAGCCAGCTCGCCATTCTCGAGGCGCCTGCGCCCGACGAACGGGCGTGGAGCTTTGATGTGCGCAATGCGCCTGATCAGATCGTGGCGGAGATCATCGCCCTCGCACGACCAACGGCAGCGGAGCGTTCAGCGTGACGCCGGTGTCTGCGTCGGCGCCTGACTCGGCGCTGCTGCTCTATGCACTGCTTGCGGTCGTCGCGCTCATCGTCCTGATCGCGAAGTTCAAGGTGCACCCGTTCATCGTGCTGGTTGCCGTGTCCGTCGGCATGGGCCTCGCGTCCGGTATGCCGTTTGGCGCGATCACGAAAGCGTTTCAGGACGGCGTCGGCACGTCACTCGGCTTCATCGCCATCGTCGTCGGTCTTGGCACGATGCTCGGCAAGCTGATGGCGGAATCCGGCGGTGCGGCGCGCATTGCCGGTACAATGATTTCCCTCTTTGGTGAGAAGCACGTACACTGGGCGATCATGTGCGTGGCGTTCATCGTCGGCATCCCGGTCTTCTTCCAGGTCGGGTTCGTGCTGCTGATCCCGCTGGTGTTCACCATTGCAAGGCAGACTGGTACATCACTGATAAAAGTCGGACTGCCCCTGGTCGCAGGGCTGTCGGTGGTCCACGGCTTCGTGCCGCCGCACCCGGCCGCGATGCTGGCCGTTGTGGCGTTCAACGCCGATGTGGGCCTGACCATTCTGTACGCGATTCTGGTTGGCCTGCCGACCGCGGCGCTGGCAGGCCCGATCTACGCATCGTGGATCGCCCCGCGTATCTCGCTTCCGGCCGTCAATCCGATGGCCGAGCAGTTTCGGACGGATAGTGGCCGGGCTATGCCCGGTTTCGGTATCACGGTGTTCACCGTGCTGATGCCTGTGCTGCTGATGCTCTGTGCGAGCACGGCGGAAGTCACGCTGCCTGCCGAGAGCCCGCTGCGACAGACACTCGCGTTCATCGGCAGTCCGATCGTCTCGCTTCTCGTGGCCGTGATCTTCGGATACGTCTCGCTCGGTACCATGCGGGGATTCTCGCGCGACGAACTGTTGAAGTTCTGCAATGACTGTCTCGCGCCAACGGCCACTATCCTGCTGGTCATCGGTGCGGGTGGTGGATTCAACCGGGTGCTGATCGAGAGTGGCGTGGGCCGCGCCATCGCTGACGTTGCCTTAGCGGCTCGGGTGTCGCCGATTCTGCTCGCATGGACGGTCGCCACGCTGATCCGGGTTGCCACGGGGTCGGCGACGGTCGCAATGACTACTGCCGCCGGCATCGTTGCGCCCATCGCGCTGCTGTCGCCTGGTACGCCGCCGGAGCTGCTCGTACTCGCGACCGGGGCCGGGGCCTTGATGCTCTCGCATGTGAACGATGCCGGCTTCTGGCTGATCAAGGAGTTCTTCAACATGACGGTTGCACAGACCCTTCGCACGTGGACCGTGACCGAGACCATCGTGGGCGTTGCCGGACTGGCCTTCACGCTGTTGCTGAACGCCGTGCTGTAAGTTGTGCCGGTGCCAGTGTCCCGTCGTACATCACCCGGAGATCCGATGTTGCGTCACCCTCGCTGCTTCCACGCCGTGATCGCGCTGACACTCGGCGCGTGCACGGCACAGACCACGGTTCCCGTCGAGATGGCCGTCCCGGTGGTACGAGTTCCGGTCGATGGCTGGCTCGATGCCACGGCGACGCTGCAGACCGGTCGCACACCCGTGTACGAGGGTGATGCACCGATGAAGTTCACGTTCCTCAAGGACATGCGGAAGGGCGACGGACTGACGCTTTCGAAGCTCGATCTTGGCGCGCACAGTGGCACACACATAGACGCGCCGATGCACTTCATTGTCGACGGTGCGCCGATCGATCAGGTGCCTCTGACGGCGCTCGTCGGCCCGGCCACGGTGATTCAGATTGCCGACAGCGTGCAGGAAATCAACGCTGCTGAACTCGGGCGCCATGACTGGAAGGGCGCTGAACGCATTCTCTTTCGCACGCGGGCGTCACTGCGCGGCTGGATGGACTCGTCACAGTTTCACCGTGACTTCGCGTACATCGCCGGTGACGCCGCGCAGCTGATGGCCGACGCCGGGATCAAGTTGGTGGGTGTGGACTACATTTCCGCCGAACAGTTCGCCGCGCCCGCGCCGCTGGCGCATCGTGCGCTGCTGGGGAAGGGGATTCCGATCGTCGAAGGGCTGTATCTTCGCGACGTTCCTGCAGGCGCCTACGACCTGATCGTGCTGCCACTCAAGGTCGCGGGACACGAGGGGGCACCGGCGCGTGCGATCCTTCGACCGCTGTCGCCCACAACGAAGGCCGCGCCCTGAACTTCGGGCGCGGCCTTCATGTGACGCACACGACTCGTCTGAACGCTCAGACCGCCATCAGAGCTTCGACGGCCTCGCGCGCCGACTTCGATTTCGCGCCACGCAGCCGTGCGCCTGGCGCGATGCCGATCGCATCCGCCACGATCTTCCCCGAGCCCATCACGCCCGGCAGCCCCGCACCCGGGTGCGTTCCTGCGCCGGCGAAGTAGAGGTTCGGCACATCCTCGCTGATGTTGTGCGGCCGCATGTACGCCGACTGAAAGAGTGTCGGCTCGACGCTGAACGCGCTGCCAAGGTGACTGTTGAGCGTGTCGCGGAAGTAGCGCGGGTCCACGTGGTGTTCGGTCACGACGCGTGACTTGAGCCCTGGCAGATACCGTGCATCGAGATAGTCGATGATGCGGTCGGTGTACTGCTGATGCACAGCTGCCCAATCGGTATCGCCGCCGAGATGTGGCACCGGCGAC
>JANNVN010000238.1:0-3152 GCA_031414435.1 Gemmatimonadaceae bacterium | reverse complement strand
GAAGCCCGCATCGTCAACGATGCAGGAATCCTTGGCCACTACGTGGCAGACGGGTCGAACCCGGCGCACACCACGATTCACTACAACGGCTGGGTCGGCGCCAATCCGAAAGGCTACGCCACCGACACGCGGTTTCATGGCAGGTTCGAGTCGGCCTATGTGCAGGCGCGAATCACGCTTGGTGATGTGACGCCGAGTGTGACGCCTGAGGCCCAGTCGTTGGCAGCGCTGCGCCCGGCGATCATCAGCTACTTCCTCACGACACACGGTGAAGTGGAGCGGCTCTACCAGCTGGACAAGTCCGCGCCGTTCGGTCCGGAGACCACCGCGTCAGAGAACAAGGCGTTTGCGGTGGCGCGACTGGCGGCCGGTGCCACGATGCTGCGCGATCTCTGGTGGACCGCCTGGGTCACCAGTGAAGCTCCCGCGGCGCCTTCGCCACCGGAGTAAACCGCCGCCGCTCTGCCCATGTCAGTGAGTGTTGAAGTCACCTGACTGGACGGCTGATCAGGACGAATATCGACGCCGGACGAGACCGCCTGCATGGCGCGCGGCATGATTGCTTGCGTGAGGATCACCCCGTGGAACGCGCACGGTCACGTGACTCACCGGAGAGCGACATGCCACCGTCCCGACACCCGTCCGCACTGGGCTCGTTCCGAGCGTCGCTGCGGCTCTTTTCCTCACTCGTTGCGGCGATTACCCTGGTGGTCGTGGCGGTTGGTATCGTCACGACCAGAACGACCCGCGCCTGGTTCGAGGCGGAGTTGCACGCCCGTGCATCGCTGGCATCGAGCAGCGTCCGCCAGAGCGTGTTGAGCGCGTTCGTTGCGAACGACGCGAAGGGAATGGCGACGCTGTTGGGCGATGTCGTTCGTGACGATCAGATGATGGCGGCTGCCCTTTGCCGCATCGATGGAAGTGAAGCGGCGTCCACGGTGCGCTTTCCTGTCGGCAGCGGCTGGTGCGATCGGACGCAAACACCGGCGGTGAGCTGGCGCGGCACCCGGCCCGGCACACGCAGCGCCGTCGTCCTGCCATCCGACAGCGCGCGATCGGTGTCGGTGCCGTCGTATGTGAGCGTGACCACGTTTGCGTCGGGGCTGACGCTGCCGGTGCGGCTGGTCCTGCTCCAGAACTTCGAACCGGCGCTCCAGCGCGAGTCACTGGTGCAACGATGGGCGATGTTCGTGTTCGGTATGCTCGCGGTAGCCTCCTCTCTGCTCACGGTTCTGTCATCGCGCGTCACACGAGGCGGACTCCTGCGGCGGCTGAATGCGGCCTTGCATGGTGAGGGAGTGAGGCATCGGCACGGCGACCTGCCGTTGCTTGACGACATCCGCGCGCTGGCGCAGCGAACCTCTGCGTCGTCGGTGGAGGCCGATCGTGATGGACGATGGACCAAGGCGCGACTGCGAAACGTCCTCAACGAGCATGTCCGTGAGGAGAGCCTCGTGATTGTCGCCAATCGCGAGCCGTACATCCACGACCAGACGCCTGACGGCATCATCATCCGGCATCCAGCCAGCGGGCTGGTCACGGCACTCGAGCCGGTGATGCGTGCCTGTTCCGGCGTCTGGATCGCGCACGGCAGCGGGAGCGGCGATCGACAGGCAGCCGACGCGCAGGGACGGCTGATGGTACCACCCGGTGAAGAGTCGTACCGACTGCGACGCGTGTGGATGAACGCCGAGGAAGAACGGGGTTACTACTACGGCTTCGCCAACGAAGGCCTCTGGCCGGTGTGTCACCAGACCTATGCGCGTCCGAGCTTCCGCAGCAGCGACTGGGATCACTATCGCACGATCAACGCGCGCTTCGCCGATGCGGTGGTCCAGGAAACCTCGGAAGACGATCCGATCGTCCTGGTGCAGGATTACCACTTCGCACTGGCGCCGAGGATGATCCGTGAGCGGTTGCCACGAGCCACGATCATCACCTTCTGGCATATCCCCTGGCCGAACGCGGAACGATTCAGCATCTGTCCCTGGCGTGACGAGATCGTCGACGGGCTGCTGGGTTCGAGTATCATGGGCTTCCACACGCAGAGCCACTGCAATCATTTTCTGGACACGGTGGACAGTGCGCTCGAAGCCCGGATCGACCGTGCGGAGAATGTGGTGATCCGTCATCAGGCGCGGACGCTCGTGCGGCCCTATCCGATCAGCGTGGAATGGCCGTTGCGCTGGACGGCCGAAGTGCCCGACGCGGCAACATGTCGGCGCCTCGTGCTCGACGAGTTGGCGTTGCCCGACGACGCGGTGCTGGCCATCGGTGTCGATCGGCTTGACTACACCAAGGGCCTCGAGGAACGGATCGATGCCGTCGAGCGGCTGTTGGAGCGATGCCCGACGCTGCTTGGGAAGTTCGTTTTCGTCCAGCTGGCGGCGCCGAGCCGGACGGAGATTGCCCAGTATCAGCAGCTGAGTGCCTCGGTCGACGCGTGCGTGGAACGGATCAACGCCCGCTTCGGCTCCGACGGCTATACGCCGGTTGTGTTCCTGCGGGCGCACCATGAACCGGAGCGCGTCTTCCGATTCTATTGCGCAGCTGATATGTGTTACGTGAGCAGTCTGCACGACGGCATGAACTTGGTGGCCAAGGAGTTCGTGGCGGCGCGTGAGGATGAGCAGGGCGTTCTGGTGTTGAGCAAGTTCGCCGGCGCCGTGCATGAGCTGTCTGACGCGCTGATCGTGAACCCGTATGATGTGGAGGAGGCGAGTTGCGCGATGGAACGGGCCACTGTCATGCCGGTCGAAGAGCAGGCGGAACGCATGAGGGCGATGCGAGCGGTGGTGGCCGAACACAACGTCTACCGATGGGCGGGACGTATCTTGCTGGATGCCGCGCAACTCCGGGTGAGGGCGCGTCGGTCGTTTACGCTCTCCGGGTCCGCGATGCCGGTTGGTTCCTGAGTGCCCCGTAACATCCTCGCCGCGCGCAACATCGTGCAGCTCCGTAGCGTGGCCGGCACCGGTGCGCTGCTGGCCTTCGACTTCGATGGCACGCTCGCCCCAATGGGCACGAACCCGTCGGGCACGAAGATGCGTGACGAGACGCTCGAACTGCTCACCAGCCTGGCCCACGCGGCACCCGTGGCGGTCATCACGGGCCGGTCGGTCGGAGACACCACCCCGCGGTTCCCGGGTGTG
>JANNVN010000237.1:0-7555 GCA_031414435.1 Gemmatimonadaceae bacterium | reverse complement strand
TCGACGAACTGCACGACGGCTGGCACGGTGCGCTTCGGCAGCACCACGGCGGCCAGCGCGTCGAGGCGCGGATCCGGCACTTCGACCATGCCGACATTCGGCTCGACCGTGCAGAACGGGTAGTTCGCCGCTTCGGCCTTGGCCGCAGTGAGCGCGTTGAAGAGCGTGGACTTGCCGACGTTCGGGAGACCAACGATGCCGAGCTTCAGCACAGGATGGATCGGAAAAGGGGGAAGGCTGCCGCTGCGTGTGTCACGTCGGCGCGGAGTTGAACTTATTCATCATCGGGGTGATTCCTTCACGGACCCAGCATTCACAGGCGTCGCCGATGCGCGGCATGGCGGCCTCCATGAACTCTGTTTCCTCACGTCCGAATGGGCCGAGCACGTAACCGGAGAGGTCGCCGACGGAGGCCCGTGGGTGCAGCGGGGCAATGCCGATTCTGAGGCGTGGATAGCCGGTTGAGCCAACGTGCGCCTGTACTGACTTGAGTCCGTTGTGCCCGCCGGCACTGCCGCTGGGACGCGTACGCATCGCGGCGAAGGGGAGCGCGACCTCGTCGACGATCACCATCAGATCCTGCGCCGGATCCCAGCCGGGCCGGTTGAGAAAGGGCTTCAACACTTCACCGCTGAGATTCATGTACGTCTGCGGCTTCACCAGCTTCACGACGTCGGCACCGACCCTCGCGGTCGCGACCATCGCCTTGCCGTCCTTCTTCCAACCGTCGACGCTCCAGCGGCGGGCAAGCTGATCGAGCACCCACCAGCCGATGTTGTGCCTGGTGCGCTCGTACTCCTTACCGGGATTGCCGAGGCCGAGAAAGACTTTCATAGCAGGGCGAGCGGGTCAGGACGGCATACGCAGCTGGGAGCGCAACTCGCGCGTGCCGCATGAATGCCGCATGCAGGGGGTCTCCGAAAATCAGACGGGGCGCGGCGCGACGAGTCGCACCGCGCCCCGCCACAGACGGAGACCGGTTTACTTCGCGTCGTCAGCGAGCTTCTTGGCGCGAAGCACTTCTGGTTCCGCGGCAGCCGCTGCGGCGTCAGCCGCGGCATCGGTGGCATTGACCTTCGGTGCCGCGACCACGACCACTGACGAGTCGAGATCCGTCAGCACCTTCACCCCGGCGGGCAGCTTGAGATCGCGCACGTGGACCGAGTCGCCGATATTCAGCGCCGTGACGTCGACATCGATGTGATTCGGGATCGCCGCCGGATCGACTTCGACTTCCAGTTCGCGCATCGTCTGGTCGAGGATGCCCGCGAACGAGCGGACGCCGATCGAGACACCGACGAGGATCAGCGGCACGTTGACGGTGATCATTTCACCAGCCACGAGCTCCTGAAAGTCGACGTGCACGAGCTGCTTCTTGAATGGGTGCTTCTGGATCTCGCGAATCAGCGTCCGCGACACCTTGCCATCGATGCTCAGCTCGACGACGGTCGTCTCGGCCGAGACGCGCTCGAGCAGGCGCTCGTGGTCGCGCGTGGAGACCGACAGCGACATCGGGGCGCGCTTGTGGCCGTAGATGACCGCGGGCACAGAGCCGGCGCGACGGAGCGCGCGTGCGGCACCTTTGCCGGATTCAGAACGAAGGGTCGCAGAGAGCGTAGCAGTGGACATCGTGATTACTCCTCAGGAGACGCGCGCGGCGTCAGTCAAACAGTGAGCTGACGGACTGCTCGCTGTGGGTGAATCGAATGGCCTTCGACAGCAACTCGCCCACCGACAGCACGTTCAGCTGATGCGGGCGACGGGACTCGGGGATGGCGACCGAGTCGGTCACCGTCACTTCCTTGATTGGCGCATCGTCGAAGCGCTGCTTCGCCGGGCCGCTCAACAATGCGTGGGTCGCGCACACGTAGATGTCGGCGGCACCGAGCGCCTTGAGCGCGCGAGCTGCTTCCGTCATCGTGCCGGCGGTGTCGATCATGTCATCGGCGATGAGGCAATCACGCCCCTCAACATCACCGACGACGTTCACGACCTCGGCCACATTGGCACGCGGGCGCCGCTTGTCGACGATCGCGAGCGATGCGTCGAGCCGCTTGGCGAACCCACGAGCCATCTTGGCGGCGCCTACATCAGGCGCCACCACTACCAGATCCTTCAGCTCCTTCTTGCGGTAGTGCGCCGTGAGCACCGGGGCCGCATACAGATGGTCGACCGGCACATCGAAAAAGCCCTGCAGCTGATGCTGATGAAAATCGAGTCCGAGGACACGATCCGCGCCCGCAGCCTGAATCATGTTGGCCATCAGCTTGGCGGCGATCGCGACGCGCGGCTGGTCCTTGCGATCCTGGCGCGCATAGCCGAAGTAGGGCAACACACAGGTGATGCGGTGCGCACTGGCGCGGCGGGCCGCGTCGATGAGCAGCAGCATCTCCAGAATGTTGTCTGCCGGCGGGTTCGTCGACTGGATGATGAAGAGATCCGACCCGCGGATGTTTTCGTCGATCCGAACGAAGATTTCACCGTCGCTGAAGCGGGTCGCCGTGGTCTTCGCGAGTTCGACGCCGAGGTGGCGTGCGACTTCGTCGGCCAGCGCCGGATTGGCGGTTCCCGAGATAATCTTGGCGCCAGGCGCCAGCGTCAGTGTGTCCATATGGCAGAGCCTTACAACCTACCGGTGAGGGGCTTCCCATTCAAGCCCGTTGCCGAGTCCGTTGAGAGATCGCCGGCCCTGCGGCCCGCCCGTTCCACCAGCACAGCCACCAGACCGGCGGCCGCCGTGGTGATCAGGACGTCGGTGACGTCCGGGTACCGGCCGGGCACCAGCAGCTGACCGATCTCCAGCAGGGCAGCGAACGCGACCGATGCCCGGACACCTGGGCGGGGTTCTCCCATCTGCGTCCGGGCCGCCAGGCAGGCGCCAATCGCTGCGCCGAATCCCGCTTTCTGCAGCACCAGAAACACGCTCGAGAGATCCTGACGCTGGAAGAGCGACATCATCGGAACCAGCTGTCTCCAGCTGACGGTCGTTCCGCCCGCCGGCGTCGCGACCCATGAGGCAGGGGCCCATGCCATGGTACAGCCGAGGAGCGCAACCAGTGCGGCCAGCTGGAGCGCGCGGGTACTCCGCGCCGGCACGGCGCGTCGCCAACGCGGCACGAGCGCGAGACCGAGTGCCAGACCAATCGCCACCGCCACGCTCTGTACCTGCCAGGTACCAGATTCCCGCTGCAGGCCAGCCAGCGCGCGGCCAAGGTGAGCGGTCAGCAGCAAGGTGGTCGTGATCAGTACCCACGCCCCGAGCTGGGCGCGCCGAACGCGACCCGTGCGGTCGCCAACCGCGATTGCGACTGCGAGGCCGGCAATCAGCCACGCCACGACGTCCGTCAGCAGCGCATGCCAGGGCACCTCGAGGCCGGGTGCGGCCGCGACGACGCGCGCCCGTTCGAGCGGTGATGACGCCCAGCCAATCGCCCGCGTCGCCCGACTCGAAGGTGCGAAGGACAGTCCCAGCGCGGTCATCAGCAATGCGGCGCTGGTGATCCAGCCGGGAATGCCGATCGTCGTCCCGCGTCGCATGTCCGACGTGGCTCGACGCTCCGCAAGCCAGAGCGTGAGGGCGCCAAGCAGCGAGCCAAGGGTATTGGTCACAACGTCCGCGACACTCGCCATCCGATATTGCGAGAAGAGCTGCGCGGTCTCGACCGTGACGCTGGCGGCCATGCCCCAGAGCGTCGCGAGCAGGACGTCGCGCCGGGTGGTCGGCGCACGAGACGTAAGGACCCACGTGGCACCCCAGCCGAGGAAGAGCGCGATGTTGCGCGCCGCATCGACGATGTCGCGGAAGCTGAGTGTGGGATCGAGCGCCCGCTGAAGGCGCGCGATCGCATTCTCCGGCGATGGGTCGAAGCCCAGCCGAAGCAGCGTTGCCACGCCGATGCAGCAGAAATAGGCGGCGCGGAGCGTCGTCGCGTGTCGGAGCGCGAGCGCCGAGAGGTCGATCCCGGCGCGTCGCTTGCGCACCGCCGGCATATCGGTCGTGCGTTGTTCGGCGCGCTCAGCGGTCATAAGTGCAGCACGGATTCCCCGACGTGGATTCGAACCACGATTCACGGCTCCAAAGGCCGCTGTCCTGCCATTAGACGATCGGGGATCAGCACGAAGGCTAACTGGGACCGGACGGCGCGGACAAGATTTGGACTGGCGGCACCGATTCCAGCGTCACCGTCAGGCCCAGCTCCACAGCGCCGTCCTGCGGCCATTCCCGGGCAGCGGCGTGGAATTCGTCGGCATGTGCGTTGGTGATGGCGAAGACCGTCGCCCCCGAGCCAGACATCCGAACCAACGCGGCCGGGGCCGCGCGGACCATCGACGCATGAATCGCCGCGATGTCCGGCCGGAGTGCGAAGACCGGAATCTCGAAGTCATTCCGTGCGGACCGCTGCAGGTCGGGCCAGGAGCCAATGCCGTGCAGATCGCGCAATTCACTGCCAACCGGGTTGATTCGACCGTCCGCCCGTGCGGCGGCCAGCGCCTGATACGCCTGCGCGGTGTCGACACCGTCACGAAACTGCGCATAGCGCACCATGCGCTGCGGCAGCGCCTCCAGCGCGAGCATCCGCTCGCCGCGGCCCCACGCCAGAGCTCGCACGCACTCCGTGGTGAGAAACGGGACGTCGGCTCCCAGGGTGGCAGCGACGGCGAGCAGCGTGTGTTGGGCGATCGGTCGGGGGTTCAGCGCATTCAGGGCCCGCAGCACGGCGCCAGCGTCCGCACTGCCGCCGCCGAGTCCAGCCCCGGTGGGAATCCGTTTCGTGAGCGTGATGTCGATGGCGTGATCGATCGGCGGCCAGGCTGCGGCGTGGCGATATCCCGCCGCGGCACGCCATGCGAGATTGCGTTCTTCCGGCACACCAAGCTCAGTGTCGCAATGCAAGGTGATGCCAGTACCATTGCGAATGCGGAGGTCCACCGAATCGGAAAGAGCGATGCGCTGAAAGACCGTCTCGAGCTGATGGAAGCCGGTGTCTTCGCGGGCCAGGATTCGCAGATCGAGATTGATTTTGGCCCAGGCCAGCACCTGCGCCACATACGCCGGTCGTTCAGGCATCAGTGGTCGACGTCTGCTGCGTTGATTCGCGGAAATCGCGCAGCGAGAGGCCCAGTCGCGAAAAGTACAGCGCGCCGATCGCCGTGATCGGCACGAAGGACAGCAGGTGAAATCCGACGGCCCACGTCACCGCGAGCGTGACGGGAACTCCGTAGATCTGCAGGCCGGCCTTTGCAAAGGCTTCAAACGGTCCAAAAAAACCTGGGGATGACGGAATTGCGACACCAATGGCGATCAGCCCCTGCAGGAACAGCGCGCCGCTGAATGGCGCGGCGATTCCAACGGCGCGGAACGCGATCCAGAAGGCGAGAGCGTTCACGAGCCAGTGCAGCAACGTCCAGAAAACGACGCGCGCGAAGCGCGACGGGCTTCGAAGCACCGCCACACCCGCCGTGGCGTGTTCCATCAGCGAGACGACGCGTGGCTCCCACCTCGGCGCCACGGCGCGGCAACCCGCTCGCGCCATCGAGATGACAATCTCCGGCCGGAAAGCAACGAGGACCGTCCCGACGAAGACGACGAGCAGCACGGCAATGCCCCAGGTGCCGACCAACGCCGTGGCCGGCCGGCCGGCGATCGTTGCCCCCGCGGGAAAGCCCGGAGCGAGCATGGCGCCGAACATCAGTGCGAAGACGATCAAGGCGTCGAACACCCGATCGAGTGCGATGGATGCGAATGCACTGGTGAACGACACGGCGCGCGTCTCACGAGCAATCGCATACGCACGCGCCAGCTCACCGGCGCGAGCGGGAAGGACGTTGTTGATCATCATCCCGATGGCGACCGCACGCCACGCATCCATGAACCGAAGTCCTGGCGCGATCGGCTCGAGGAGCACCACCCAGCGGATCGCGCGCAGCGGAAAGATGGAGGTCGCGATTACGGCGGAGAGCAGCAGCAGCCAGAGGTTCGCCTCACGGAGCTGCTGCATCAGCGCATCGGGGCGGACGTCGCGCAGTGTCCAGCCGAGCAGGAGCAGCGTCAGCACTGCACCGATCAGCGTCTGCCATCGCGTGCGCGTCATCGTGCCGGAATGCTCAGGTCGCGCTCCCGGCGAGTTCCACCAGATCGAACAGCTCGCTGATCAGCGCCGCATCGTGTGTCGTCCCGTTGCTGCGGAGCTGCCCGACGATGTGTTTCGCGCGTGACAGCGCCCGTGAACCCCGGTAGAGCAGGGTGTCAATCGGCACAACATCCGGTTCGCCGTCCGGGGCGGTTGTCTGTGGCGCGCTGTTGGACGGAATGACGATAAGGTCCAGCGGCGTGGCGTCGAGTTCGCGCACTTTCTCGAGGCTGTTGCTGAGCATGGCGCTCAGCTCACGGCCACTGGGGGCAGGCGGGGTTGGGCGCGCGACGGTCGGCGTTGGAATGATCGTCGCGATCACCGGCGTGTTCCGACGCGGCGTGAACGCGCCGTTCGGTCGTGATGCCCGTTCCGATTGGGCCCCTGAACTGAGCGGCGTTGCCGCGAAGACGACACGGCGCAGTTCCCCCAGGCGTTGCGCGCGGACATGTGGCAGGAGATCCGGCTGCAGGACGAGCGTCAGTGCCGAATCGAGAGCACCCGCTGCTGCGGCGGGCAGGGGCGCCTGCGCCGTCAGGACGGAATCGCAGAAGGCGCGGATATCCTCATGCTGATAACTGGTCGCGATGTCGCGCAGCGAGACGAGCACTGGCCGGAACGCGGCGACCATGTCGGCGCTGGCTTCCTGCATCGTGCCCTGCCGCAGCGGGGCCAGCCTGGCGCGCAGCGACCCGATCAGCGGCGAGACGTCGGTGAGGAACCGTTGTGCGAAGGTGATCGCAGGATTCGGCGCGCGGTACACGACGGCGTCGGCGTCATTCGCCGGCGCAAGTGACGCGATCGGAACGATGGGCATGTGTGCATCGGACTGGGCGGCCACCCCCAAAGCGGGGCTGATCGCAGAGACGGGCTCGCCTGAGCGCATCGTCGTCGGCGTCGGCGGCACTGGTGAGCTCATGAGAGGAGGGGCAGCGGGCGAGTTCGCGCCGTGATCGATCGAATTGAAAAACGCTGCAACAGCTGGGTTCGGCTCGGCCGATCGCTCTGCTCCCCGGCTGGGCGAATCATCGCCGGCGCCAGTTTGCATGAGCTCGCCGTGACGCTCGACGGCGTCGAGTACCGAGGCAAGCTTGCCGCCCGCAGTTCTGGCACGGGCATCGTGGTTATCACCCCACAACCGCGCCATGGGAATCAACGAGCGGAGTTCCGTGATGGAATCGCTGATCGAGAGGCCCAGCCCGGGCGTCCAGGCTATCCGGCCTTCGTTGAGGAGGCGTGCCGCACGCTCGAGTCCCGACGCCGCGTCCGCGAAGGACCCGAGACGCGCCATCACCGCGCTGCCGCGCAGGCCGCGCGCCAGTTTCAGCAGGGTGGCCGAGTCGGGGCCCTGCGGCTCGTCCGTCGCCACCACTCGCTGGAGACGATCGACGTAGTCGCTGGCTTCGAGCACGAAGAAGTCGAGG
>JANNVN010000236.1:0-1883 GCA_031414435.1 Gemmatimonadaceae bacterium | reverse complement strand
CCGGTGCCGTCAGGCCGAGCAGTTGCGCCGTGTCGACGAGCAACTCCTCTGGCGTCAGCGTGTAGGCAGCCTTCTGGTAGTTGCGGAAGCCATCGGCGATCGGCTCCAGCACGCCGAATGATTCCAGATCGGTCTGTTCCTGCGTGGCATCCATCCGGCCAGCCGTGAAGGGCACCTGCACATCATGCCCGCCCTGCTTCGCGGCCGCTTCGATCGCGGCGTTTCCGCCAAGCACGATCAGATCGGCCATCGACACGCGCTTGCCCGACGTCTGCGCGCTGTTGAACTCCTGCTGGATCGTCTCGAGGATGTCGAGTTCGCGCGTGAGCTTGGTCGGCTGATTGACTTCCCAGTTCTTCTGCGGTGCCAGACGCAGCCGTGCGCCGTTCGCACCACCGCGCTTATCCGAGCCACGGAAGGTCGACGCTGAGGCCCACGCCGTCGACACGAGCTGGCCAATGGACAAACCAGACGCAAGAATCTTGGCCTTGAGCGCGGCGATGTCGTGCGCATCGACGAGCACGTGATCCACGGACGGAATGGGATCCTGCCAGATCAGCTCTTCCTTCGGCACCAGCGCGCCGAGGTAGCGCACACGGGGGCCCATGTCACGATGGGTGAGCTTGAACCAGGCACGCGCGAATGCATCGGCGAACTGGTCAGGGTTGGCATGGAAGCGCTTCGACACTTCGAGGTACGCGGGATCCATGCGCAGCGAGAGATCGGTCGTCGCCATCATCGGCAGGTGACGCGTCGACGGATCGTGCGCGTCCACAACGGTCGTGGCGGACTTGTCAGTCGGCGTCCACTGATAGGCGCCGGCCGGGCTCTTGGTCAGCTCCCACTCGTAGCCGAACAGCGTGTCGAAATAGCCGTTGTCCCACTGCGTGGGGTTGGGCTTCCATGCACCTTCGAGGCCGCTGGTGATCGTATCGCCGCCCTTGCCAGTGCCGTAGCTGTTGCTCCAGCCAAGGCCCTGCATCTCGATCATCGCCCCTTCCGGCTCGGGACCGACGTGCGACGTTGCGGCCGCGCCATGTGTCTTGCCGAACGTGTGTCCGCCGGCGATGAGCGCAACGGTCTCCTCGTCGTTCATCGCCATGCGCGCGAACGTCTCGCGAATGTCGTGGGCGGCAGCCAGCGGATCAGGCTTGCCATTTGGTCCTTCCGGATTCACGTAGATGAGCCCCATCTGCACTGCGGCCAGCGGGGTCTCGAGTTCACGCTCACCCGCGTAGCGCTTGTCGCCCAGCCACTCAGCTTCCGGGCCCCAGTAGATGTCGCCTTCGGCCTCCCACACATCTGCGCGGCCACCGCCGAACCCGAACGTCCTGAAGCCCATCGACTCAAGCGCGACGTTGCCGGCGAACACGAACAGATCGGCCCACGACAGCTTGTTGCCGTACTTCTGCTTGATCGGCCACAGCAGCCGGCGCGCCTTGTCCAGGTTCCCGTTGTCGGGCCAGCTGTTCAGCGGCGCGAAGCGCTGCGTGCCGGCGCCTGCACCACCGCGTCCGTCACCGGTGCGGTAGGTGCCCGCCGCGTGCCAGGCCATCCGGATGAAGAAAGGACCATAGTGTCCGTAATCCGCCGGCCACCAGTCCTGCGACGTCGTCATCAGCGTTGTGAGGTCCTTCGCGACGGCGCTGAGGTCGAGCTTCCGGAACTCGGCTGAATAGTCGAAACCATCACCCATCGGATTCGAGAGAGACGAATGCTGGTGGAGGATGCCAAGGTCGAGCTGATTGGGCCACCAGTCACGATTCGCGCGGCCGCCGACGATGGCGCTCATGCGCTGACCGTGCGGTGCCGCCTGGGTTCCGCCGTGATTGACTGGGCACTTGCCGCCGGTACCGCCTGCATGTCCTTCCATCTGTCGCTCC
>JANNVN010000235.1:0-8968 GCA_031414435.1 Gemmatimonadaceae bacterium | reverse complement strand
GGCGCCAGCGGATCGAACGTGATCCCCGTCCAGCGATCGAACAGCTCACGTGACGGATCGATCAGGAACGGTCGCGGCGGCAGTTGCGCGAGCAACGCGCGCGGTAGCGCCAGGTTCGCCGGCTGCAACACATCCATCACTGCATCGATCGCCGTGCCCTGTTGCGCGGCAGGCACCGCAACCGGGCCCGCCACGCCGTCGCCACGCATCGTGTAGTCGTAGGTCACGCCGCCCACCACCTTGATCGCGGCCTCCAGCTGGTAGCGGTGATGCAGGTACACCGGCACCAGCACATCCTCCATGGTCGCCATCGGGGCGCCGCGCTTGATCACCGTTTCACCGAACTTCTGCAACGCCTTGGCGCGCACGGTCATCATGCGCTTGAGTTCCGTCACCGCGTCGGCACCGTTGTCCCACAGGTGTGTATTCGGGTGCGCACTGCTCACCGGACGGGCATCCTGGTCGGTGAGGAACGTCAGCCCACGCGCGCGCGCCGCGACCAGCACCGAATCGAGTTGCTGCTTCTCGTTGCCCGGAAACTCGCCGTACCCCCACGTGACGGCCACCTTGTCCCAGTCGCCGATGCCGACCTCGTACGCCTTCGTGATGTCCACATCACCGCTCGGCGAGAGCGAGATCATCGGGTGCGGGTAGTCCATCACACTGGTGTTCTTCTGCGCACTGCTGATGTAGTTGTGCGCCATGCCCAGTGTATGCCCCACTTCATGTGCCGACAGCTGCCGGATGCGGGCCAGCACCATCGCTTCGACGCGGGCGGCCTTTTCGGTGCCGGTGGCATACGGCGCATCGAGCCCTTCTCCGATCAGGTAGTCCTGTCGCGCGCGCAGTGAGCCAAGGATCACATGTCCTTTCATCATCTCACCGGTACGTGGATCGGTCACGGCACCGCCGTAGCTCCAGCCGCGTGTGGCGCGATGCGCGTACTCGATCACGTTGTAGCGCACATCGAGCGGATCGATCGAATCAGGCAGGACTTCGACGCGGAACCCATTGATGTAGCCAGCCGCCTCGAACGCCTGGTTCCACCACCGTGCTCCCTCCACCAGCGCGCTGCGGATCGCTTCGGGCGCGGTGTTGTCCACGTAGTACACGATTGGCTTCACGGGCTCACTGCGTGCCGCGCCAGGGTTCTTCTTCTCGATGCGATGGCGCGAGGCAAAGCGCTGAACGAACTGCCCGCTGAGCGGCTGTGCGTAGTCCTGATAGCTGATGCCGAAGAAGGAGGAGCGTGGGTCGGACACGCGCATCTTGAACCCAGGCTCCGGCAGCGCGACGAGGCTGTGTCGCTCGCGGATGGTGATCGCTTCCGGGTTCGGCGTCACGTCACGCACGAACCGACCGGGGTTGGTGCCGGCGAGGGTGAGCGTGACCTCGATCTCGGTGTTCCGCGGAAACGCCTTCGTCTGCGGCATGTACACCGCGCTGCGCGAGCGATCGACCGTGTAGGTGCCCTGCTGGCTGCGGCGCAGGTTGCCGGAGGCGTCATGAGCATCACGCACCACGAAGTCCGTCGCGTCCACCAGCACACGCGCACCATCCTGCGCTTCCACGGTGAAGCCGAACAGGGCGCTGCGGGCGAAACTCTCTTCCACACCGCGTGCTTCGTTGGCGTCGTTCGTCACGCCGCGGAAGTTCGTGTTCTTCTGGATCAGCAGCACGCGGGGACCGCTGCGCGTGAAGGCCACCAGGCGCTCCTGACCAAGCTGATTGCGATCGAGGCCGATGTCGTTCGACCCCACGCCCCATGGCAGCGATGTGAAGTAGATGAACTCCTGGTCCATCGCCGGGATTTCGAGATACAGCTTGCCGCTGCGCTCGTCCCAGTAGAGAGGGAACAGCCCGTCGCGCTTGACCATGCCGGCGGTCTTGGCGGCAATACCCGGCAGCCCGGGAGCGGCGGTCGGTACCGGAGTGGGGGCCGGCTGCGCGCCAAGGGTGGAAAGGCCGAGGAGCGACGTGGCGAACAGGGCGCGCAGTGAGCGTGTCATGGCAACGGATGGGGAGTGTGGTCTGGACCTACGCGGAGTACGGCCTCCGGCTGGTGCCCGTTGCCCGCAGAATACTGCCGCGACCGCAATTCGGCCGGTTGCCAAAGCCGCATTCGCCACGTCCTGCTCAGGCTGCCTGCCAGCGGACCTCTTCTGGATCGCTCATCTCCGCGCGACGGGCGCTCGACACTCCATGACATGCTACCGATCGAGCCCGCCGCCGTCCCTGACTCCGTGCCGACCGGCACCTCCGTCTACATCGGAGCCCGCCGCTTCACCGCGCGCCGAAACCGCGCGGGGCGTCGGATCTGGGTGGGCAAGCACGATCGCTACGTGGAAGTGATTCTGCTGCGTACGGATGACAAGCGGTACGCGGTGGCGCCGTGGCTCGAGGATGCGGCGCCGCGCGCGATGCTCGAACTGATTCGCAGCGGACTGCTGGTGCCGCCTGATCCGATGGAACTGCTCGACGCACCGACTGCGGCGGATGATGCCGATGCCGCGGCACTGCGCGTAGCGGTCATCGAAGGGCTGCTGGAAACGTCGCGGCTGTCGCTCGATGACGCGTGGCCATCGTTGCGGGCCTGGCGCGCGCTGCGCGATGGTGCCGCGCCGCGCTGAGACCCAGCGTCGCGTTACGGCCGGGCCGCATGCCTTCCGTCCCGGTCGCGATCGTGCCACCTGCGCCTTCCGCTGCGTTCGCCGCTGCGTCACCGTGGCATCAGACGCTGTGAGTTCCACTTGCCATCACAGTCACGGCGCATCCCGCGTTGACCGACGCCAGCCTTACGGCGTCAACCACGCCTCCCGATGCTCGGCCACGAACGCGTCATCCGTCAGCCACGGGTACGACTGCATCACCCGATCGAGTTCATCGGTCTGCCGCGGGCTGAGCGTCTCGCGCGGATCGAGGGTCCACGTTCCGCGCAGCAGCCCCTGACGGCGCAGCACCTCGTGGATGCCGGGAATGCACCCCGAGAAGCGGTGCAGTGAATCGAAGATCGCCCCGTTGGCATCGGTCAGTTCAGCCCCTTCCGTCAACAGGCTCGGGGCCAGTGGTGAGTCGCTCAGGGCCTTGATGCGCGCGAGGAGTTCCACCGCACGACGTGTCCACACTGCCCATTGCCCAAGCAGCCCGCCCACGATGCGCGCGGTGTCGGCGCGGCCATGACGGCGCACCGGGAACGGCGTCGTCAGATCGGCAACGATCGAGTCATCATTGCCGGTGTAGAGCGCCACGTCATCCCGTCCCGCCGCAACGATCGCGCGCACCACATCCATCGTGCGATAGCGATCAAATGGCGCGATCTTGACCGCAATCAGCTGCGAAACTTCCGCCAGGTCGCGCCAGAACCGATAGGACAGTACTCGTCCACCAACCGCCGGCTGCAGATAGAACCCGATGATGGGCATCACCTCGGCCACCGCCCGACAGTGGGTCAGCAGGGCACGTTCATCGACGCCATCCATGCCGCCCAGCGACACGAGCACCGCATCGTATCCGAGCTCACGAGCAATGCCCGCTTCACTGATGGCTTGCGGCGTGTCGCCGATCACGCCGGCGATCTTCACGAATGGCCGCGGAGCGGTTTCGAGCGCGGCGTGGGCTGTTTCCAGCGCCAGTTGCAGCACGGGGTGATACAGCCCCACCCGACGGATCGCAAATTGTGTGGTGTGCACTCCAACGGCGATGCCTCCCGCGCCGGCGGCCACGTAGTACCGCGTCAGGGCGCGTTGCGCACGTTCATCGAGCGTCCGGGCGGCCGTCAGGGCCAGCGGATGTGCTGGAATGACCTGACCGGCAAGAAGGTGCTGACGAACATTCACAGATTTGGCTCCGGCGTCGGATTGGGTGGCGCCGGGAAACCGCAGGCACCGCCATCTTCTACCATAATGACAGTCGTTGTGTTCTGACGTTTTGTGACGAATCCGGGAGATTCGTACGGTCGTGTCGTCGTAGTACCGAGCTCAGAACGTCCCGTCGCGGACCTCGTACTTCGTTGCCTTGCCCAGGAGCGGTTGCTCGGCGCGGACCCAGTCGGCCGTCCAGTCCAGCAGCCGCGGCAGCGGCATCATCGGCAGGTCGACGCCGAACCTCGTCTGCAACGCGCGTGCATCGGAGAGCAAGGCGTCCGGCGCCTCGGTGCCCGTGAAGCGCGGTTCGCGGCCCAGTCGCTGGGCGAGTGCGCCAGCCAGCGACCTTACGGTGTGCGGCTCGAGCCCTGTGACGTTGACCGGCACCGCCGGCACGCCCCCGTGCGCCAGGAGCATCAACGCAATCGCATTGGCGTCACCCTGCCAGATCACGTTCACAGCGCCCATCGTAACGTCGATCGGCACCCCGTCGCGCACCTTCACCGCCAGATCCGTCAGTACGCCGTACGTCAGCGCGCAGGCGTAGTTCAACCGATAGAGCACGACCGGTGATGCGTGGCGAGTGCCAAGCGCCGACATCACCCGTTCGCGGCCGAGGCAGCTCATCGCGTACTCGCCAATTGGTGCGGGCGCTGTAGACTCTGTCGCGCCATGGCCGCTGGTGGCGCTGAGCGGATAGACGTTCCCGGTGCTGAACACCACCTGTCGCGCGCCGGCAAAGCGCTCCCCGCACCACGCCGGCACGATCGTATTCATCGCCCATGTCTGGGCCGGGTCGCCACCGGTGCCGAATTTCTGGCCCGCCATGAACACCACGTTCGGCGCGTATGGCAGGGCATCGACCGCGGCGCGGTCGAGCAAGTCGGCGCTGATCAGGCGAACGCCGGCCGTCTGTAGTTGCGCTGCCGCTGCCGCATCCGACCAGCGTGACACTGCGATCACGTCGCGCCGCGGCCCGCCATCCACCGCATCCAGTGCCCGGCGCGCCATCCGGGCGAGCGATGGGCCCATCTTGCCGCCCGCACCAAGGATGATGATGTCGCCGTCGAGTGCGGCCAGTGCGCGCACCACGGCTGGTGTTGGCGCGCTGAGGGCAGTCTCGAGGCTGATGACGTCGGAGGGGGGCAGTATGGTCGCGTCGGGCATGATGCGAATTCTACGTTATGCGCGAAGGCAGGTCCGAGCAGGGCCGTCACTTCCGCGTAGACCTCGGCAGGGCTATCAGAACTTGGCAGCGCATGTGTGCCTCCATGCGGCCGCACGAAGACAGATCCATCGCGCGCCGGCCGTCGTAGCTGACACGAGTCCCGCCCCGTCACGCCTCATCCGTCCGTCATGTCGTCGCCCGACACTCCGCCTGCGTCCACCTCATCGCGCCCACCGCGTCGCGTGCTCACGGTGCTCGCCGAACCCGTGCGTGCCGAGTCACGCGTATTGCTGGCGAAGAACTGGGCGTCGCTGCCCGAGGCGCTGCGCACCACTGAGCAGATGCTCGGCGTGCAGGGCAACGGATGCGGCGCCACCATCGGTGCGATGCCCCGCTGCGACTTTGCCTGCCGCGGCTGTTACCTCGGCGAGGCGGCCAACCGCATCCCGGCGGAACCGGTCGCGGCGATCATGGCGCAAATGGATGCGCTGCGCCCGATTCTGGGTCCAGATGGCAATCTGCAGCTCACCGATGGCGAAGTGACGCTGCGCCCGCCGGAGGAGGTCATCGCACTGTTGCAGCATGCGCACGCGCTCGAGCTGGTGCCAATGCTGATGACACATGGCGACTCGTTTCGTCGGCGACCCGGGCTGCTGGAGCGGTTCCTCACGGAAGGAGAATTGGTCGAGGTGAGCATTCACGTCGACACCACGCAGCGCGGACGCGTCGGCGCTGCGTACAAGAGCGCGAAGCTCGAAGTGGAGCTCAATCCGTTGCGCGACGAGTTCGTGCAGTTGCTGACGACGGCGCAGAAGAGCACGGGCCGATCGTTGCGCGCGGCGACCACGATGACCGTCACGCGCGACAACCTGGACGGCGTGCACGACGTGGTGCGCTGGCTGATCGGTGGGCAGCGTGTCTTCCGGATGATCAGCTTTCAGCCGATTGCGCAGGTTGGCCGCACGGAAGATGGCTTTGGCGGCGGTGTCACCGGTGACGCGCTCTGGTCGCGGATCGCGCATACACTGACTGGTGGCAACGAGCGCGAGGCCGATGCGCTGCTGCGGTCGCAGGTCTGGTTCGGGCATCCGTCGTGCAACCGGATCCTGCACGGACTGGTGGCGTATCGTCATGGCGAAGCGCCGAAGTTCCATGCGCTGCGCCCCTCGACCGATTCTCCGCACGCCGCGACGGTGGACGAGTTCTTTCGTCGCTTCGGTGGTGTGAGCTTCAAGACCGATACGCGCCGCACCGCGATCGCTCGTGCGCTCGGATTGGCGCTGCGCGCGCCAGGGTTCGTGCTTGGCCGTCTGCCTGGGTACCTCTGGCACTGGCTGCAGCGACTGAGCCCCGGATCACCACTCCGTGCACTGCGGGAGCTGCTCTCAGGCGAGTTGCAGGTGCAGCCGCTGGTGATGGTGAGTCATCACTTCATGAGCGCCGATGAGATGGGCACCGACGAAGGTCAGGCGCGACTGGCGCAGTGCGTCTTTCACGTGCCGGTGAACGGCGAACTGGTGTCGATGTGTGAAGTCAACGCGCTCGGCATCCGTGATCGGTACTACGCCGTGCTGGCCGGCACCGACGTTGCAGAGCTGGCGTTGCATGACTGAGCCGGCGACACCGTCAGATGAGGCTGGCCATCTTCGCGAGCTGCATCAGCGCGGTTGTGTCCCGCGCGCCGAGGCGCTGGACCATGTTGTTGCGATGATTACCGACGGTGTTGATGCTGATCCCGAGTCGGTCGGCGATGTCCTTGGTTTCGAGGCCGGCCGCGATCTGGGTGAGAATCTCCTTCTCGCGTTGACTGAGCAGATCGCGCGCCTCGACCTCGCGAAGATCCGCCGAATGCAGGGTCTGCACCCGCAACCCACCATGCCCGTACTTGACCCGGATCCAGTAGTCCCGGAAACTCGGCTTGAGTAAGTGATTCACGTTCTGCGCGTAGTTGAACGTGAATGTGAATTGTCGATCTGCCGAGTAGTGAATCGGGATGCTTTTCGAGAACAGGCGGATCGGCCGACCGTCTGTGCGCTGATAGGCGATGCCGCAATGGAAAATCTCGATCTCCTGTCGATCGTCGAACGACATGGCGCCGAGCACACGTGAGAGCCACTTGACCGACTCGGTCGGGAAGGCGGCGTAGTCCGGATCGAGCAGCGAGAAGAGCAATCGCATCCGCTCGTCCTGCGAAACCTGAGGCATCGGTCCCCAGAAGTTTCCGTCGCCGATCTCGATCACCGGATTGTACTTGTTGTGATCGAAGATGCCGAGCACCACATCGGCGCTGTTCACACCGCGCAGCAGCAGCTCCGCTTCGCGCACGAAGCCGTCCATGTCGGGGATCGCGTCCTGCACGAACAGACGGCGTGAGAGCAGCGCGACGCGGTCATAAATGTCGTCGGCCTTTCTGAGAATCCCGAGTTCGATCTCGGCTGCTGTGCGCGACATGCCGTGCGGGGTGCTCAGGTAGTGAGTCTCATCATTTACCGCTACTGCGCAGGGGTCGATTCTCCCCTCGTCCGAGAGACAACCTAGCCACCTCGAGCGCTTGCCCGGTGAATGTCAGCCCGGAGCGCCAGAAAAGCGAGCCCTGCCGTGATACTGAACCCTTTGGTCGAGTGCCGCACCGCTGCATGGACCGCGCAGGCCCTCCACGCCGCGCCCTTGCCCGTTGTAGACCCGCACGCCTCACTCGTTACGCGGATGGCAGATGGGGATCAGGACGCCGCCGCGGCGCTCCACACCGCCTGCGCGGCTCCGCTGCTGCGCATCGCCTACGCCATCGTCCGCGAGCAGTCGGATGCTGAGGAGGTGGTAAGCGACACGTTCGCCAAGGCGTGGCGTGATTCGGCCAGTTTCGATTGCGCGCGCGGGTCGGTGGTTGGCTGGCTGACCATGATCGTGCGGAGCCGTTCGCGCGACTACGTCCGGGCGCGGATGCGTCGCGAGCGGGCGCATGATCGCGCTGAAGTGCTGGCGGCGGTTGACACCACGGCGATCAACCTCGGCTGGTCGACCGGATGGGACGTGGCGCGAGTGGTGGAGACGCAGGAACGCGACGCGACGATCGATCGTGTGCTGGCGCAGCTGCCTGAGAAGCAACGTGAAGCGATCGAACTGGTGTTTCTGCAAAGCGTGTCGCACACCACGGCGGCTGATCGCCTTGGTGTGCCACTGGGGACGGTCAAGACGCGGGTCAGGCTGGGGCTGCGGCGGATGCGTGTGTTGTTCGATGATTCGAAGGTGACGCGGTTGACGCACTGAGTGGGGCGATGGCCGCGCGAGTGCGGCATGGCAGAGCACTCGTGAAGACAACCTGAGCGCGATCTGACGCGTTCGTGAAGTGCATAGATGCGGAAAGGGCAGGCCGACGGTGATGTCGGTCTGCCCTTTCCGCTGTCGTGCCGCGTCGCTGCTTCGTCACGCGCCACCGGCGTCGGTCGGCGCGTACACATCCTCGAGCGACCAGAGTATCGCGCGCCGTTCGCTCACCTCGACTGCGCGCCGGAACGCCGCCGTGAAGCCGCCAGCTGCGACGTAGTACAACGGGGCATTCGCGTCCAGCGCCGCGTGCGCCCAGGCCCGACCCGAATCCGCCGCACGGCGGAGCATCTCGATGTGGTCGTGGTGGACCGCAGCCCCGATCGGCGTGTGGTCCCACTTCACGGCCCCCGTCATCCAGCGGCCGTCCGTGAGCTCCGAGACGATGTCGATCTCCAGCGGGCGCCGGAGCCGGTCTACCCCTTCCCAACGCCCCCAGCGCCGCACCAGAGGGAGGCCGAGGTGCACGGCGCGTCGATCGTACGCCTGCGCGGCGATGCGCTCAAGCTCGAAGCCCATGTAGGCGTCGAGTTGGCCTGCGACGGCGCTTGCCCATACCTCGGCCGCTGCGTAGCGCTCGAGGAGGGACGCGTTCCGCGCAACGAACCGGTGG
>JANNVN010000234.1:0-7332 GCA_031414435.1 Gemmatimonadaceae bacterium | reverse complement strand
TCGACCTCGACGCGGTCGATCGAGCCGTTCTCGGCGAGCGTGGCGACGAGGCGGCCGAGGAAACATGGCGGTTCGGCGCGCTGCGGTCCCGACCCGTACCCGTCCTGAGCCCCCCTCCGCGCGCGCGCGCCAGGATGCCAGATGAGTGCGTGGAGCGGCTCGCCCCGTCGTCGGTGGTCGCGGCACGACGCCTGGTCGGTGACCGTTCGCCAGCGACACCAGTCGTAGCGCTGCGTGGGCGGTCACCGCATTCTTCCACGTCGCCAAAACCATACCCTCTCCCGACCTGCGTGCACGACGTGTCGATCACCGCTGCTGTACCGCCCGGCGCTTCGTTCAGGGCTGCCTGACATGAAAATCCTCTTCGTGTCGCCGTACCTGCCAAGCCCGGCACGGTTCGGCGGACAACGCCGCGTGGATGGCCTGATGCGCGGACTGGCAAAGCGTCATGACGTGTCGATCCTGTCGTTCAATGCCAGCGACGAGTTTGAACAGGCCTCGATCGACGCAACGCGCGCCTACTGCAAACGGGTCACGACGTTGCCCGGGCTCGATGCGACGACCGTGTCCGGGAAACGGACGCTGCAGCTGCGCTCGATGCTTTCGCCCCACAGCTTCGAACACCTGCAGGCGACGCATCGCGCCGATTTTCAGGCGAAGATCGACGACCATCTGGCGAGCGATGAGTATGATGTGGTGCAGGTCGAGTTCGCAAACATGGCCTCGTTCCGGTACGCGCGGCGCGGCAAGCGGCCACTGCTCGTGCTCGATGAGCACAATATCGAGTACGACCTGCAGCGGCGCACGGCGGGCACCAGCGATGGCCTGACGCGGCTCGTGTACAATTCCCTCAATTGGCGCAAGCTCGGCCGGGAGGAGCGCGGCGCGTGGCGTCGGTTCGACGGTGTCGTGCTCACCTCGGCGCGTGATCAGCAGCTGCTTGGCGAGACGTCCCCTGGGACGACGACGACCGTAGTGCCGAACGGCGTGGACGTCGGTGAGTTCAAGCCCTCGGTGACGGCTGTCGAGAGCGATACGCTGGTGTTTTTCGGGGCCAACAACTACTTCCCGAATCACGATGCGCTGCTGTTCTTCATCGACGAAGTGCTGCCGATGATCATTGCCCGTCGCCCGAATGTGAAGTTGCAGATCGTCGGACCGGGCGCGCAGCCCGCGGTGCTCGAACGGCAGGGCAGGCATGTGGAGGTCGTCGGGTTCGTGAACGATCTGCTTCCGTATCTGGAGCGGGCGGCGGCGATCGTTGTGCCGCTGCGCGTCGGTGGCGGCACGCGCCTCAAGATCGTCGAAGCGATGGCCAAGTCGAAGGCCATCATCTCGACGCGGATCGGTGCCGAGGGTATCGATGTGACCCATGAGCATGACGTGCTGCTCGGCGACACGCCGTCAGAGTTCGCGGACCTTGTGGTGCGCGTCCTCGAGAATCCGCAGCTCGCCCAGCGCCTTGGCGCGAGCGCTCGCGATCTGGCCGTCAATCGTTACGCGTGGCCCTCGATCGTCGGGCGGCTCGAGGCGTTTTATGACCGCTTGTCCCGCTGATGATCCGATAGATTCCCGCTGTGCCATTGCGCGGCCAGTGCCGGTCGCACGCTGACGCTCAACCCCGTCAGGTCCGCCACGAAGTGCTTTCCCGCGCTGCCGCCATGCACGCTCGAGCCCTCTGCACCCCGAAGGAGACGCGGTCGATGGCGAATACAATCCGTTCGGGAGCATCGCCACGCGTCAGCCGGGTGCAGATGACGTCGCAGCACATCTCCGCGGGCCCTCGCGCTCCTCTATCGCGCGGTGCCCTCAGCGGCGTGCTCCTGCTGCTGGCCGCGTGCACACCAGCGGTTGGCACGCTTTTGGACACCTCCGATCCGGCGGTCGCGTCGGCACGTACGCCTGTCGGCCGCAGCGGTGACCGAAAGGCGGCTGTGACACCTCGCGAAGTGATGTCGGCGGCGGTCGGGCACGGTCCTTCCGGCGCCGTCCTCACAGCGAACTCGGCACCCGTCGGGCCGCCTTTCGGCTTCGCGGCTGGGATCGGTCCCGCGGTCGTTGGCGAGCATCGGCGGCTCGTGGCTGGAACGGCGTCTGCGGTCGATCCGGGCGCCTGGGTGAATGTGACGCCTCGAAATGTCGATCTGGCGAACGCGCTCAGCTGTGGCAATTTCGGTGTCGAGACGGTGCAGGTGGATCCGGCGACACCATCCACTTTGTACGCGCTGTTTCACTGTCAAGGGATCTGGAAGTCCGTTGATTTCGGTGCAACGTGGACCGGTCCGATCAACAAGGGCAGCGCCGTGTCGGATTGCGCCGGCGGTTTGCGCATCGCTGCCAATCCTGTCGCTGCGACGCCGACGCTGTACGTGTCGTGCATTCGTGGCGAAGCGATGGGCTTCTGGCGTTCGCTTGATGGGGGCGCAAAATGGCGGCGCTTCACGGTCGGACCGGCGGCCGGTGATCGGCAGGACGTGTATCCGCCGAGCGTCGATCCGTACGACGCGAAACACCTGATCATGGCTGGCCACGAACAGGATCTGATTGTCGAGAGTGTGGACGGTGGCGAGCGTTGGACGAAGGTCGCCGTGCACGCTGGAATGCGGTCGGGCCATGGCACGGGTGCGATCTCCTTCGTCAACACTGGGGACGCGGTATCAACGCGGCGGACCTGGTTGTGGATGGCACAGCAATCCGGAGGCGTGTACGGCACATGGCGCACGACGGATGGCGGTGCAGCGTGGGTGCAAGTCGACAAGAATGAGCACCCCCACGGCCTTGCTGAGGTGTTTCAGCCCGGTGCGACTGGCGTGCTGTACATGGCTGGTGCTTACTCGCAACATGGGTGGGGTGTCTTGCGGAGCGCAGATTTCGGTGTGTCATGGGCCCATGTCGGATCGACAGGAAACCAACGCGTCGTCTTCGGCACACCGAGACGCATGTACAGTTCGTACAGCTATCCCGTCGGGCTCGGCGCGTCGTACAGTCCTGCGTTTCAGACGGCGCCCCAACCCGGCACCGCCGGCTGGACGTCGCCCGCCACTCCAGCGGCGATGCGCGAAGGCGCCGCGCAGGCTGCGGTGACGTCTGACGGAACTCGGTTTTTCGTGGTGACCGCCAACTACGGGGCAGGCCTCTGGCGCTACATCGAGCCCTGATCGCGTAGACCTGGTCGACGCCGGAACCGTCCTGCGGTCTTGGAGACGGCTGAAAGACGGTACGTCACCGGCCCCGGCGTAGTCTTCGAGGCGGGGGCAGGACCGTGGGCGGCGCTCTGCTTCAGGAAACCGCATCCGACCCCGCCGGTGCGCTCGAGGCTACGGGTCAGCCCCTCCCGTAAGCGGCGCTTTGCTTCCGCGGGCGGCACAGGACGCGGCCGCATCCGACCCCGCCGGTGCGCTCGAGGCTGCGGGTCAGCTCCTCCCGTCGGCGGCGCTTTGCTTCCGCGGGCGTCACAGGACGCGGCCGCATCCGACCCCGCCGGTGCGCTCGAGGCTGCGGGTCAGCCCCTCCCGTCAGAGGCGCTTTGCTGACGCTGGCGTCACCGGCCGCGGCGCTCTGTCCGGAAGGCGCGGCGCGAGGGGGCCCAATATCCTCGGAACACCCCTTCCAAACCGGCTTGTCCCCAGCGTGACTTCACGGTGCCGAGCGCGTCAATTGAAGAACCCGCGGAGAAGCCGGGGGTACAGTCGACTGCTCTGGCCATACCTCCGAACTATGATGGACTCCAGATTCCTACGCGTGGCCGGCAGCGATCCCGCAGTTCACAATACCGGCCGCCGCTTCCGGCTCGCAGCACTCCTGATTTCGGCCTCTGCGTTGGCCGGCTGCTGGGCGTTTTCGCCGCTCACCGAGCCCGTCGCAGGTATTGGTGGCGATATCACACCTCCCACGGTGATCAGCTTCGACCCCGACACCCAGCGAACTGATGTGCCTGTGTCCTCTCCGCTGTCGGTGACGTTCTCTGAACCGATGCGGAATTCGTCGCTCACATCTTCGAGCTTCACGATCCGGGCAGCAACGGGTGGGGCGAGCGTGCCGGGTGCGGTGCGGGTCGTCGGCAACACCGCCACGTTCACGCCGTCTTCGCCGCTCGCGCTGAACACCGAGTACACGGCGGCGCTGTCCGCCACAGTTAGAGATGCTGCGGCGAACGCTCTGGTGCCGGTCACCTGGTCGTTCAGGACTGAGACGTCGCCTGTCACCTCAATCGTCGTCGATCCGCGTCCGCTGACCATTGCAGTCGGCACGACGCAGCAGTTCACAGCCACCGGGCGACGCGCCAATGCGCCGTCGACTCTGGTCCCCGTGAGTGTCACATGGACGGCGACCGGCGGTACCATTTCATCGAGTGGCCTGTTCACGGCCGGATCCGTGCCCGGCACGAGCTTTGTCGTGACCGCGACTCTGGCAGGAGCACCCACTGTGACGGCGCGATCGAATGTGTCCGTCGTCGTGGTCTCGCCGCCGCCGGCAGGGACTGGTGTCTGGCTGAACGTCACGCCGAGCAATGTCGACCTGACCAATGCGCTGAGCTGTGGTAACGTCGGTACCGAGACGGTGCAGGTGGATCCTGATCGACCGTCGACGCTGTATACGCAGTTCCACTGCCAGGGGATCTGGAAGTCGGTCGATAACGGCCGGACCTGGACCGGACCGATCAACACCGGTACGAATGGTGCCGCGGTCACCAATTGCGCAGGTGGCATCAGGCTGGCGAAGAACGGCACTGCGACGCCAACGCTCCATTTGGCCTGTATCCGTGGAACCGCACTCGGCTACTGGCGGTCGCTTGATGGGGGCGTGAGCTGGACGAAATTCAACATCGCGCCAGATGCCCCCGATCGTCAGGACATGTATCCGCCAATGGTGGATCCGTACGATCCTCAGCACCTGCTGATGGCAGGCCACGAGCGGGATATTCTGGTGGAGAGTTTCAATGGCGGCCAGACGTGGACGGCCGTCCCGCTGAATCCGGGCATGTTCCAGGGGGTTCGCTCAGCCGCGATCTCGTTCATCAATACCGGGACGGCAGCGACGACGCGCACCACGTGGCTCTGGATCGCCGAGCAATCGGGTGGTGCCTTTGGCACCTGGCGTACGACCACCTCGGGAACCACTTGGACTCGCGTCGAGAAGAACGAGCACCCTGTCGGGTACGCCGAGGCATTCCAGCCGGACACGAGCGGCGTGATCTACATGGCGGGCGCCTATTCGGACCTGGGGTGGGGTGTGCTGCGAAGCACTGACTATGGCGTGACCTGGTCGCGGGTTGGCCAGACGGGTAACCAGCGTGTCGTCTACGGCACGAGCAAGGGTGTGTACAGCTCGTACAGTTTCCCATCAGGCCTGGGAACGTCCGCCGGCCCTTCATTCCAGGCTGCACTGAGCCCGGGGACCGGCGCGTGGACGTTGGCATCGACCCCCGCGGCAATGTTGCAGGGCGCCGCACAGGTGGCGATCACCACCGATGGCACCCGAAACGTCTTCGTCACCGCCAATTACGGGGCGGGGCTATGGCTCTATGTGGAGCCGTGACCGGCAGTAGCGGGGGTCGGCTCACGGAGAGGTGTGAGCCGACCGGTGGACCTCCTCATCTTTTTTGAGACTGTAGTATCAGTTAAATGGATCTGTTCGCTGGACCGATACTTGCTCCATCCGGAAGGGGTACTCGTCAGTGCGCCCGGAATGAGCACGACCGCTTCGCTGCAAACCACATAACATTCAGGTGCGATGATGCACTCCGAATCAACTTTTTTGGGCGCTGTTGCCCGCTATCCCGCTCGCGCCGAGCGCGGCTCAGGCTGGCGCAATGTCCGCCGCGCCGTCGCACTCATCGCCACCACAACGCTTGCCGCATGTGGCGCTGTGGATGCTGGCACCGAGCCATCGGCAATTTCTGTCGACCTGACGCCGCCTAGCGTCATGGCAGTCATCCCGCAGAACGCCGCCACGAGCGTCGCTGTCAACACAGTGGTCGCAGCGGTGTTCTCGGAGCCGCTCAATGCCTCCAGCGCCAACGGCAGCAGTTTCACGCTGGTTTCTGCCGAGGGATCCACCGTTGCTGGAATCGTCGGAATCAGGGGCGATACCGCAACGCTCCGTCCGATGGTCGCGCTCGAGCCAAATACGCAGTACACGGCGACCGTTTCCCGCGACGTGAAGGACGCCGCCGGAAACCAACTGACCGCGAACTACAGCTGGGTCTTTGTGACCGCGCCCGCGCCTGACGTGACGCTGCCGACGGTCATCGCATCCTCACCCGCGGCTGGTGCAACGGGCGTGGCGTTCAATACCACCGTCGCCGTGACGTTCTCGGAACCGATGCTGGCAAGCTCGCTCACCGGATCGAGTGTGACGCTGGTGTCTGCTGGTGGGACTGCGGTTTCCGGTGCCGTCACGATCTCGGGTACGACAGTGACCTTCGCGCCCAGCGCGAATCTGGCTCCGAGCACGCAGTACACGGCAACCGTGACTACCGCGGCCAGGGATACGGCTGGCAATGCCCTCGCGAGCAACTTTGCCGCGTCGTTCACAACTGGCGCCGCACCTGACGTGACGCCGCCCACGATCGCCGCGATCACGCCGGCGAACGGGGCGACTGGTGTTGCCGTAACCGTGGCGCCGACCGTGCGCTTCTCCGAGCCGATGACGACCGGTTCACTCACGACCTCGAGCTTTTCGCTTGTGGCCAGCGGTGGAGCGACCGTCCAGGGTACGGTAACCGTCGAGGGGACCACGGCGACGTTCACACCTGCGTCGCCACTGGCGAACGGTACGCAATACACCGCGACGGTTACGACCGCGGTGAGAGACGCAGCGGGCAATGCGCTCGCTGCCAACGCTGCCTGGAGTTTCTTCACGGCAGGGATCGCCGACGCCACGCCACCAACGATTGTCGGCAACACCCCCGCCAACAGCGCCGCGAGCGTGGTGACCAGTGTGGCGCCGACGGTGACCTTCTCTGAGCCGATGCAGAGCGCCTCGGTGAATACAGGGAGCTTCCGGCTGGTGTCTGCTGGCGGCGCGACGATCGCCGGTTCGGTGACGCTCGCAGGCAACACCGCAACGTTCACCCCCGCGGCGGCGCTGGCGTTCAGCACGCAATACACGGCTACCATCGCCAACACGGTCCGCGATGTGGCAGGGAACGCGCTGGCCGCCAACGCCGAGTGGAGCTTCACCACGGCAGCTGCGCCTGATGTGACACGACCCACGATCACGGCCGGTACGCCGGCGAACGGCGCGACGAACCTGCCGCTCACCACCGCGCCTCAGGTGACGTTCTCGGAACCGATGCAGACTGCATCGCTCACCACATCGAGCTTTACG
>JANNVN010000233.1:0-11271 GCA_031414435.1 Gemmatimonadaceae bacterium | reverse complement strand
CAGCCCGGGAATGCCCGATCCGATGGCAGCGAAAATCGGGTTCACCGGCGAATCCGCCTGCGCCACCCACAGACGCCCTGTGCTCGAAAGGATGGTCCGCGACCAGACCCGTCGTGCGGTGAGATCGGCGCTGAATTGCCGCGTGTCGCCACCGGGAACCACGGCGCCGGTGGTGTTCAGCGCGAGGACGGCACCAACCGACCGCTCCGCACTTCCTGCCCGCACCGACACACTGTGTTCCTGCGTGAATGCGCCTGCGGAGGTGTAGTCGGATTGCGCTGCGCCGGCACTGGAACGCAGGCTCGCGTCACCCCGGCCATTCTTCGCCCCGTCATGCCGCATCTGGACGTTGATCACACCGTTGATCGCATCGGCGCCGTAGAGCGCCGCACCCTGCGGGCCGCGTATGACCTCGATGCGGTCCACGGCATCGACCGAGAGACGCGTCAGCAGCAGCGGATTCGCGAGTTCGATACCGTCCACGAACACCTTGGGAGCGTTGACACCAAATGAACTCGCGCCGCGCATGCTGCCAAACCGTGTCAGCAGCGACGTCGGAGCGTCGGCCCAGATCCAGAGCCCGGGAATCGCTCCATTCAGCGCCGCACCCAATGAGGGAGCTGCTGCGCCGCGCAGCTCCCGCCCCTGCACGATGTCAACGGCATAGGGCAGGCTGCGTTGCGCGGCTCCGGCGGCGCTTCCGGTCACCACCACGCGGTCCAGCGTCGCCGTCCGTGCGCTCACCGATGCATCGGGCGCCGTGCGCGACGGTGCGAGCACAACCTGCGTGCCGCCACTCGCCACCGGGGTGATCGCGAGACCATGCAACAGCGCAGTCAAGGCGGCACCCAGCGGCATCCGGCCCTGCGGAACGCATGCCTCGCGATCCAGCGGCAGCGCATCGCTCGAATACGACAGGCGCACGCCGGCGCGAGCCGCCACCAGGTCGAGTGCGGTCCGCAGCGACGCACCGCTCGACTGCAATGCCACAAGACGATCGAGCGGCGGTGACCAACGGCGCGCGCTGTCGCCGACGGCCCCCGGACAGGGAACCGCCTGCGCTGCGATACTGCCGCAGGCGAACACGCTCGCCGTTGCCACAAGCAACCAGCGTGTCGCGGGTCGTCTCCCGCCGGTCATGGCCGTGAAGGAACTCCTGCGGCAGCGTGCAGTTCGATCGTGTCGCCGTGAGCGTCAGCGCTCACCCCCAGCGTCAGGCCCAGCACGGCTGCCACGCGTGACATCGGCTCGCCGGTGAAGTCCGCGGTCACATGCCGCGACGCGAGGGCGCTGTCGGCGATGATCAACGACACGCCATACCACCGCCGCAACGCATCCTGCACCTCCACCAGCGATGCATCGGTGAACGTCAGGCGCCCGGCTGCCAACGCCACGCCTTCCGTCGACGTCACCACACCCGGCGCCACCGTGATGCCGCGCGCCGACGCCACCGCGCCATCGCCCGCCTGCAACAAGACCGTCGAATCGCGTGATGCCGCTGGTGTGGTCAGTCGCACGGCACCTTCCGCCACACGCACACTCACTTCGCGCTCAGGCGACTCACGCACCAGGAACGCCGTGCCGACATCCTCGACGGTGGTTGCACCGACACGGATCGCAAAGGGCATGCGTTCGTTATGCGTGACCTTGAACCAGGCCTCACCGTGCAGCGTGAGATGCCGGTGATCCCGGCCAAACCCCACGTCGAGCGCGAGGGAACTGGCCGGGCCGAGTCGCACCTCGGTGCCGTCGGCCAGTCGGATCGATCGTGACGTTCCTGTGGCGGTGGTGTACTCGGTCACCGATGGCGAGCGAGCACCGCGCCAGACCGTCGTTGCGCCGAGCACCAAAACCAGTGTGGCCGCGATCCGGAAGCCGGTGCGCTGCCACAGGCGGGGCGGCACCACGCGCGCGGCGCGAGCGACTCGTCGTTCGGCGAGTTCATCGCGCCCGCCGTCTGTGACGCCCGTATCGGCGAGGCGACGTGCCGTCACGCGCGCGAGCGCGGCTTCGACATCCACCGTCTCAGGCGATGTTGCCACCCATTGCGCCAGCAATGTGTCGAGCGCGGCATCGGGCACCGGGGACCCCTCATCCGGCGCGAGGCCGGTCGTGTGATCGCTCATATACCTTGTAGACACAGTTGGGGTCCACTACCCCTACCTCACCGCTCACGCCGCAACATGGGCGCGGTCGCTTCCCCGGGTCAAGGACGTTCGCTGACGTGTCGATCAACGCTCCCTCCAGCCTCGAGACGGGCTTCCCGCCTGAGGATGTGCAGCGTGCCCTCTTTGTCCGGCTTGCGGCGGGGGATGACGCGGCGTTCGATACGATCTTTCGCACCTGGTACGCGCCGCTGGTGCGCGTGGCAACCTACCTGCTGCACGATGCCGGCATCGCCGAGGAAGTGGTGCAGGATGTGTTGCTCGAGGTGTGGCGCCGCCGCGAGACGCTGGCGTTCGAGCAGGAGCCGCGGCGCTATCTGATGCGTGCGACTCGCAATCGAGCGCTCAACCACGTGCGACATCAGCAGGTGGCGGCCCGCGCGGCCGCGCGCGACATCTCGGAGGAGTCACACGCCGCGACTGCGCCGGCCATGGTCGACGCCGCAGAACTCGAAGCCGCCATTGCGCAGGCGGTGGCCACGCTGCCCGATCGGTGTCGCGCCGTGTTCGAACTCTCGCGCCGACATCACATGAGTTACGCGCAGATTGCCGAGGCGCTCGACATCGCACCGAAGACGGTCGAGAACCAGATGGGCAAGGCCCTTCGCATGTTGCGTGTCGCGCTTGCATCCTGGCTGCCGGGCAACGACGCCGAATGATCGCGTAGGGGTGTGTTGCACATGCCGTGTCTGCAGCTGCGACGAGTCATCAGCGGACGGACATCACCGGCCGGATGTGATTCGCAATGCTTCGAATCGGAGACTCTGCGCATGACTGTCCTGAAACTCTGCGTCACGGCCGGCACGCTGGTGACCGTCGCCGTCGCCTGCACTGACGGTGCCACACAACCCACCACCGCCGAAGCGTCGCTCGTCGCGGCGGCGTTCATGACGGCGGCTCCAGGCTACGATTCGTTGTCGAGCAGCTTCAGCGCGGGCGGCAAGACGGGCGTGTTCGGCCCACGGCATCGCGGTGGGCCGCCAGGTGCGCGCGGCGAAGGACTCGGTCGCAACGACTTGATGGGTGGTGGCATGCGCGATGAGTTCAGTGGTGGTGTCGGCATGGGCCCGGGTGTAGGGCGCGGGCCGTTCGGCGAGAATTTCTCGCTTGCGAGCTGCACCGCCTTCGACGCCGCGACGGGCGTTGTCACCTGTGCCGCGCTGGTCCGCGACAGCCTGACCATCAATCGCACGTTCAAGTTCAGCACCGCCGCCGGTGTCGCGCAAAGTGCGCGCGATACCGCCACCACTGATCGTATCGAGACCACGCGCAGCGTCACCGGCACGACCACGTTCACGCCGGGCCGCCGCGGGGGCTTCGGACATGGTTTCGGGCCTCCAGGATCCGATACGGCGCGTGTCGACATCACGACCGCACGCACCACGGTCAGCAGTTCGAGCTCACGCGTCGTCACCGGGCTCGCCACCGGAAGCACACAGCGCACGGTGAACGGACGCTCGGCAGGGCGTGAGACGACCGAGGGCACCAGCACCAGCGGCGTCTTCTCTTCGGTTCGGGCAATGGGTGACACCACCACCGGCCTCGTGATTCCTGCCGTCGCCACCGGCTTCCCGTATCCCACCGCCGGTACCGTGATTCGCGCGATGTCGGTGACGGTGTCGTTCGGGAGTGGCGCGCCGGTGTCGTCCTCGCGCCGCGAAGTGGTGACGTATGACGGCAGCGCGACCGCGAAGATCAGCATCACGAAGGATGGCGAGACGAAGCAGTGCACACTGGCCTTGCCGCGCGGGCGCCCGGTGTGCCCGTAGCCCAGCGAACGACAGGCCGTTGACCGTCCGAACGCCCCGGAGGCTGCACTCCGGGGCGTTCTCGTTTCTCGCGCGACGGTAGCGCTGCAGATCGCCACGATCTCGCATTTTGCGCGAAGAATCACCCGTTTGGCGGCGGGAGTTCGACGCCGGTCCGGCTGTTGGCGGGGCAACACGCGGCCCTCCGAGCTCGCCGCACACTCGACAGTCGGTGTCAGGGACGGGGCCGCTCAGAAGTGCCTAACCGCTTGATATGCATGGTCTTAGCCGAACATGTCAGGCGTCGAGCCGGGCGGTCGGACGCTCAGCCCGTGATCCGCGGGTCATCTGGTTACTGCACGTCCACAGCCCAATGGTCGGGTTCGGCACATGCCGTGCTCATCCATACCGGCACGGCGGCACTTCAGCCCCACCTTCACACCCAGACCTACACAAATGAATCCGTTCTCGACGATCGCAAAGCGTTTCCTGCTCGCCGGCAGCCTCGTGCTGATGACGGCGTGCGGCAGCAATGGCGTCACTGATCCCACGGCCGATCGCTCCGGCTATCTGACCGTTTCGGCGACCGTCAAGTCCGGCTATAACGTTCCAGCCAAGCCGGTTCCGACGACCACGACCACGACCACGACGACGGAGCCGAGCGGTGGTAGCACCACGAACTCAGGGTACAACGTCACTGCGTTCTGATGCCTGAGGGCGGCAGCGTCTGCTGTCGCCCTCAGCTCTTCCTGCGGACGCGCTGCCATCCGGCGGCGCGTCCGCACGTCGTTTGCGACTGTGGTGCTTCCGGATCCGAGATGCCCCGGGGGGTGTTCCGAAGCGTGGTGACGGGCGGAGCAACAGGATTCGGTGCTCGGAGGCAGCGACAGACCGGTGACGGGCGGGGGTGACGGTGCCATCGCTCAGTCGTACTAAGCGTTGGACACGTGCGCAGAGCCCGGTCCGCCGTCCAGCTCAAGTTCCGTGCTGCACCTTCCGAGACCGACTGCTCATGCGATTCTCACCACATAAGGCCTGTTCGGCCGCCCTCAGCGCGTGCCTGCTACTGCTCGGATGCTCGCGACCTGACGCCGCTGAACCGCGAAGCCCACGCGCCAGCGTACTCACGATCTCGACCGCAGTGGATGCCGATGCGCTCATTCCTCCGCTTGTCGGCACCACACAGGGCAAGCAGGCCGTCGACCTGCTGTTCGACTTCCTCGCCGAAGCCAGAACGCCCATCTCCACCAGCGGCGACGCCGGTTTCCGTCCGCAGCTGGCCACGCGATGGCAGTGGGCTCCCGACTCACTCTCGATTGCCTTCTCGATCGATCCCCGCGCGCGCTGGCACGACGGTGCCCCGGTGCGCGCCGGCGACGTTCGTTTCTCGTTTGCCCTCTTCACGGATCCGGTCGTCGCGTCGATGCACGCCAGCAACTTCGTCGGCATCGATTCGGTCTCGGTGCGCGACTCGCTGACGGCGGTCGTCTGGTGGCACAAGCGTCACCCGGAGCAGTTCTTCCAGATCGCGTACAATCTGGCGGTGATGCCCGAACACCTGCTCGGCAAGGTGCCGCGTGACTCGCTCCTGCGCTCGTCATTCGCTGATCATCCGATCGGATCAGGACGGTATCGCTTCACGAAGTGGACGCGTCAGCACGACCTGATGTTCGAAGCGGATACGGGCAACTATCGTGGCGCACCGGGAGCCTCCCGCATCGTCTGGGTGGTTGCGGCTGATCCCACGGCGGCGAGCCTCAGTGTGCTGGCCGGGCAGGCCGACGTGCTCGAGTTCCTGCGCGGTGATGCTTTTGCACAGGCGCGCAAGTCTCCAACCGTTCGCGCCGTGGAGTACCCGTCGCTCGACTATGCCTACATGCTGTTCAACTATCAGCGCACCGTGAGCGGCACGCGTGGTCTGTTCAACGATCACGCTCTTCGGGTCGCCATCAGTCAGACCATCAATCGTGGCGCGGTCGTCGCCAATGCACTCGACTCGCTGGGCCGCGTGGCGCTCGGCCCGTTCACCCGGGCCACCGAGTCGGTGGACACGACCATGCGCCAGATCGCCTTCGATACAGCGACTGCGGCGCGTGCGCTCGATTCGCTCGGCTGGAAGCTCGATCCAGCAGACGGCTTCCGGCACCGTGCGGGACGCACCTTGCATTTCAAGCTCATGGTGCCGGCGTCGAGCGCCACGCGGCAGCGGGTCGCCGTGCTGCTCCAGTCACAGTTGAAGGCCGCTGGTATTCAGGTCGATGTTGATGCCGTCGAATCACAGGTCTTCGGCGCGCGGCTCGCCAAAGGGGACTTCGACGTCGCGCTCAACATCTGGCGCACCGATCCCAGCCCCTCGACCATCAGGCAGGTGTGGGCCACCGCGCACGGCAACGATGTCGAAGCCAATTTCGGACGTTATTCCAATCCTGCCTTCGACGCTGCCGTCGACAGTGCAGCCGTCACGTTTGATCCCACCGCCCGACGCGCCCTCTATCGTCGCGCTTATCAGTCGATCGTCGACGATGCCGCCGCCGTGTGGCTCTTCGAGACACGGAACTTCGCGGCGATCAATGCCCGCGTGACACCGGTCGGCATGCGTGCCGATGCCTGGTGGGCCGCACTTCCGAGCTGGCAGCTCTCCGAGGCCGGCGCGCCCTGACGCCCGCGGATGGCCTCCTTCCTCGCACGTCGCCTGCTGCACACCATCGCGGTGATGGTCATCGCGGTCACGCTCGGCTTCGCGCTCGTCCACATGGCACCGGGCGACGCGATGACCGGCGATGTGACGCAGGCCGGCCGGAGCAGTGAGGCGAGCGCGCGGCTGCGGGCCAGGGCTGGCCTCGATCAGCCACTGTCCACGCAGTATGTACGTTTTGTGCGCGGCGCACTGCACGGCGACCTCGGACACTCGCTCACCGACGATCAGCCGGTCGTGACGATTCTCGGCACCGCGCTGCGCAACAGCCTTGCGCTCGCCGGTGCGGGGCTGCTGGCGGCGATCACGCTTGGCATGGTGATCGGCAGTGCACAGGGATGGTATCCCGCATCGCGATCGTTCCGGTTGTTCGGACGTGCGCTCACGACACTCTATGCTGTCCCGGAGTTCGTGCTTGCCATCGCGCTCATCGGCGTGCTCGCCTACGGTGCCGGGTGGTTCCCTGTCGGAGGCATGAACGATCCCGTCACGAGCCTGCTCGGCAGTGCGACCGAACGTGTCGCCGACGTACTCCGGCATCTCGTGCTGCCGGCACTCACCCTCGCACTCGGATGGGGGGCGGCGGTGGCACGCCAGCAGCGTGCGGCCATCGCCGAGAGTGCACGTATCGATTTTGTCCGCACCGCGCGCGCCAAGGGACGCAGCGAGTTCGCTGCCCTCGTGCGCCACGCGCTGCCCACCACCGTCGCACCCGTGATCGCCGTGATCGGACTGATGCTGCCGGCGATGGTGGGCGGTTCGGTCATCGTGGAAGTGGTGTTCGCCTGGCCCGGACTTGGTGTGCAAGTCGTGCATGCGGTCGCGCAGCGGGATGTGCCGGTGGTCAGTGGCGCGATCGTCGTCATCTCGTTGCTCGTCGCCACCAGCAGCCTGCTGATCGACGTCGTGATACGCGCGGCCGATCCACGCCAGCGCGTGGCGCGCCCAACAAACACCTGAACGCATCGTGAAGCGCGCGACCGCCGTTCTCCTGCTGATTGTCGCCGCCGCCATGCTCGCGCCCTGGCTGGCGCCGTACGATCCCGCCGCGCAACTCGACATCGTGCAGCTCAAGAACGGTGCGCCATCGCTGACGCACTGGCTGGGCACCGATCCGTATTCGCGCGACGTATTCAGCCGCGCCGTGTTCGGTGCGCGCACCTCGCTGACGGTGGCCGCGATTGCGACGGTGCTCTCGATCCTCGTGGGGTGCGCCTGGGGGATCTGCGCCGCGTCCGTCCGCGACAGTCTCGGTGATGCCCTGATGTCGGTGTGTGATGTCTTCCGCAGCCTGCCGCGGGTTCTCGTATTCCTCGGTGTGGCGGTGCTCCTTGGTCCGCTCAGCGCCGTCACACTTGCGATCGTGCTCGGTGCCACGGCCTGGACTGGGATCAGTCGGCTTGTGTATGTGCTCGTGCGCGACATCAGTGCGCGGCCGTTCGTCGAGGCCGCACGCTCCATGGGCGCCACCCGCTGGCGCCTGCTGCAACGCCACGTGATGCCGCAGCTGCTGCATCCCGTCGCGGCGGCCGCTGCGCTGCTCCTCGCGGATATTCTCGCGGTCGAGGCGGGCCTCTCCTTCATCGGGCTGGGCGTCCGCCCGCCGGGCGCCAGCTGGGGGAGCATGCTGCAGGATGGGTTGCCCTATCTGCGGTCGGCGTGGTGGCTGACGGCGGTGCCATCGCTGCTGCTCATTGCCACTGTACTCAGTGCCGCGGGGATTGCCGATCGGCTCAACGGCCGGAATTGGCGTGGCTCGCTGGCGCCTGGCAGCGGCGCTCCGTAGTCCTGACGCCTTCGCGACGGTTGGAGTGCGAGCGCCCCAAGGGTGGCGTGCCTCGCGCCGCACCTGAGAATCAGAAGCGGCGGCGCCCACCACGCCGAAACGGATGCGGGCTCGTGCACTGCAATGCAAATCGCAGCTCGGGTGGATTTATGCATGAGTCCGCCTGTTTGCGACGAGCCGATTTGCCTTGAAAAACAGATGTCGCGGCCAGCCCGAAAGCGTCCGAAATCCGGGGTTGCGCCCCGGTTCTCCCTCTGCGATGCGACCGATTCGACGCACTGGTCAACTGTTTATCCGGCGGGCGCAGCGAGCGGTGCGGGGGCGGCATACACCGTGCTCATCCATTGGGCACGGCTTGCCTGCCGTATGAAAACGACACCCTCACACCCGAATCCGCATGAAGCCTTTTTTCTCGCAGACCCGGCGCGTCCTCAGCCTCGCGACCCTGCTGCTGGCGGCAACCGTCACGGCGTGCAGCGATGCCACCGCGCCGGATGACTCGTCGTCGGCACGACGTTCTGGCTACCTGACGACGTCTGCTGCCGTCAGGCAGATGGTCGACATCAACTTCACGGTGCTGTATCCGGGCCTGTCGATCCAATACCCGGTGAAGACGACGAAGGCCGACACGACCTTCGAGTCCTTCACGGTCGACAATACCAAGGGAAGCATCGTCATCATCGGGAAGGAGGGCCACATCATCGCGATGCCGGCCCAGTCGCTCTGTGACCCTGCAAAGAACAGCTACGGGCCAACCGAGTGGCAAAAGTCGTGCGTGCTGGCGACGGCGCCGATCAAGTTTACCGTCAAGAACTGGCTCGACGCGAAGGGCCGTCCGCATGCCGACTTCCAGCCGGCAATGCGATTCACCCCGGATGACTCGAAGAAGGTGCGCTTGTACTTCGAGGATGCGGCGCTGTCGAACTACGGCATCGTGTACATCCCGTACTGCAACGCGATGGGTGTCTGTGTCAATGAAGAGGTGGCGGATCCAGCGCTCCAGACCTACGTCTCGTCCCGGCTCGGTGGCGGGTACTGGGTGTACCGTACGCTGCGTCACTTCTCCGGCTACAACGTCACGGCCTTCTGACGCCTCACCGGGAGAGGCCACTCGCCCATCCGACCGCTGACGCGATTCCCTCGGGGTCGCGTCAGCGGTCGTGTTTCAGCTGCTGCGTTTGAGCGAACTCGAGCGCAGCTGTGCGTGACCGGCGGTCCTCGATAAGAGTCATCCAACGACCGACACTCTGAGACCACACCCCTCGGAGCAGCGGCACGGTGTTCCCTCACCGCGCCGATCGTTGCTATAACGCTTCTGTCCCGCTCCTTCCATGTCCGATTCCACCCACTCGGTCCCGGCAGCGCATTCCTCCGGTTCAACCCCGTCGAATAGCGCCTTCCCGTCACTGAATTCGACGCACGCGCCGGACACCGCCGAGACACTGCTCGAGAGCGGTCAATCGTACGAACGGAGCGGCGAGCGACACTCAGCGCGTAATGCGTACGCCCGGGCACTCGTGCTGCTGCAGGGTGCCGACGCTCAGCTGCGGAAGGTTGCAGTGCTCCGGTGGATCGCACGCACACACCAGCTGGACGCCGACTACGAGAAGGCGCTCGAATCCATCGCGATGGCGGAGCATCTGGCCACCGAGATCGAGGACCGCACCGGCCTCGGACACTGCCTCATCGTGCGCGCGAACATCTCATGGCAGCGCGGCGATCTCGACGGCGCGGTCAGCCTCCACTCGGCGGCGCTGGACGTGGCCCGCGAGGTGGGCGATGCACATCTGGCCGCCGTCGCCTCGCAAAATCTCGGGGTTGTGGCCAGCGCGCGTGTGCGTTCGATCAGGCGTTCCATCACTTTCGCGCCAGCATCAACGCCTATCGGTCGCTGGGACATCCCCGCGACACCGCGATCGCGCAGAACAATCTCGGGCGGCTGTACCTCGATCACGGCGACTGGGAGACTGCCGAAACGGAACTCACCCAGGCACTGGAGTTGGCACGTTCGGTCGGCGACGCCAACACCGCCGCGATGATCGAGATCAACCTTGCCGACATGTGGGTGCAGCGGGCCGACTACGACAAGGCCAGCGCACTCTGTCAGCAGGCGCTGTCACGATCGGTGCCGAATGGCGACACGCATCTCGACGGCGAGGTGCAGAAGATCCTTGGCGCAATCGCACTTGGCACGCAGGACAGTGAGCTGGCCGAGAAACACTTCGCCCGCGCCGAGGCGATCGCCGAAAAGCGTGAGGATCTCCTGCTGCGCGCGCAGATCGCGCGGGCGCGTGCCGAGATGTATCGAGGGCAGGGGCGCACCCGCGAGCTGCTGCAATCCCTGAATGGCGCCCACATGCTGTTCACGCAGATGCGCGCCAGCCAGGCCATGGCCGCCGTCACGGCGAACATCCGGCGCCTCGAGCGTGATGTGCTCGAAGTCGTGCGACAGTGGGGCGAATCGATCGAAGAGAAGGATGCGTACACGCAGGGGCACTGCGAGCGTGTCGCCGACCTTTCCTGCGCCCTCGCGCGGCGCGCCGGCGTCGAGGAAGACGTGATCTTCTGGTTCCGCGTCGGTGCCCTGCTGCACGATGTCGGCAAGATCGTGATCTCGTCGGAGATCCTCAACAAGGCCGAAAAGCTCACGGCCGATGAATGGGACGTGATGAAGCTGCACCCGGGTGCCGGTGCGGACATTCTTCGGGAGATCAACTTCCCGTACGACGTGAACGCGATCGTGCGTCACCATCATGAAAACTGGGATGGCACCGGATACCCCGATGCGCTGATTGGCGAACGGATCCCGCTGTGGGCACGCATCGTCTGCCTCGCGGACGTCTATGATGCCCTCACTTCCGACCGCAGCTACAAGGC
>JANNVN010000232.1:0-7833 GCA_031414435.1 Gemmatimonadaceae bacterium | reverse complement strand
CCGACGTAGTTGATGTAGTCGAGATCGTTCGGCCGGCGAAAGATGCCGCTGGTGACGAACAGGTCCTTCCACCCGTCGTTATCGAGATCTGCAAAGAGCAGCGACCAGGTCCAGTCGGTTGCCTCCACGCCGGCCAGGAATCCGATCTCGCTGAAGACTCCGTTACCACGATTGAGCTGCAACGTGTTCCGTGCGTACTGCGGATGGTAACCGGCCCGCACCCGCAGGTTGAACAGGCTGTACGACTCCGAGCTCGCCGATGACTTGAGCACATCCTCGCGCTCCGGCAGCATGTCGCCGACGACGATGTCGGGCAGCCCGTCATTGTTCACATCCGCGGCATCCACACCCATCGAGAACCGGCTCGTGTGCCCTGTCGCCTTCGCGATGGACTCGGTGAATGCCTTCCGGCAGGTGTTGTAGTAGAGAAAATCCTGCTCCTGAAAGTCATTGGCGACATACACATCGGGGCACCCGTCCTGATTCAGGTCGCTGACCACCAGGCCGAGGCCGTACCCGTCGATGCCGCCATAGATACCAGCCGCCGCGCTCACATCGGCGAAGCGTGCGCCACCGTTGCGATACAACCGACCGCCCGCCGTGGTGTTCCCCACATCGCGCCGGGTCGCATTGCCGATCGCACGTTCAGTGTGCGTCGAGTGGCTGAGAAGGAACAGGTCGAGATCACCATCGGCGTCGTAGTCGAAGAACGCCGCCTGTGTCGAGTACCCCGCGTGCGCGACGCCGTACGACTCAGCCCTGTCTGTGAAGGTGCCGTCACCATTGTTGATGTAGAGCATGTTGCGGCCCTGCATGGTGAGGTAACGCACCGCCGACACATAGATGTCGAGCCGCCCATCGCCATTCACATCCGCCATCGTCACACCGGTCTTCCAACCCGGTGGCCCGCCAACACCGGCCTTGGCCGTCACATCCTCGAACCGGAAATTACCCTTGTTCAGGTACAGCCGGTTCGAGTCCAGATTCGACGACAGATACAAATCGGGAAGACTGTCCCCATTCACATCACCCACGGACACCCCACCACCGTTGTAGTAGTAGAGGTAGCTGAGGATGTTGAACTCGGCACTCTCCGGCAGGTTGTTCGCGAACGTGACACCCGTACTGTCGGCGGGGAGCAAGTCAAAGAGCGGCGGCCCGAGGGGCGCGCTGGACGCGGCGCTTTCCGTTGCGGTGCTGCCAGGTGTCGGTCCGCGCTCACACCCCGTCTGCGCGATGAGACAGGTCAGCAGCAGGCCCGACGCTCGCGTCAGCCGGCGATACAGCGCCCGTGACTTACTGCGGGACAGCACACGCACTGCGGTGGAGGACACGTCGCGCCGCTAGCGTGCCACTGCGACCGCGGCACCCGCCGCCCGCGTGGCAACCTTTGCCAGCACCAGCGTCCCGACCTTCCGCCCCTGTACCTGTCCCTGTTCGATCGCGCGACGATAGTGAATCCCGCCATAGAGCCGACTGATCGAAGCTTCATCGGCGGCCTGTGCGAACGACGTGAAGGCTCGCACCGGCAACCCGTACTCCACTTCGGTCGAGTCCGCGAACGCAAAGTTCTCGCCGAACACCTTCGTCAGAATCACAGACGCCGCACTCGAGATACCGCTGTGGCCACTGGTGTATTCCGGGAAGGGTGGCGTCTGCAACAACGGCTGCCACGATTCGTCGAGGTACGTGTTGATCATCGTCTCCGGGCGCACGAGGTTGCTCCGGAACTTCTCCGCCCACACACTCAGGAACCCGTCCGCGAGACCGATCGCCGTCATCGCATATGCCTCGGATGCGCGGGTGATGTCCGCGTTCACCTTGTTCGATGCCAGGCGCACGATCCCCATCCAGTGGCCACCTGGCGACATCTTCTTCGTCGCGAACATCGTGTGTCCCTGCACGTGCATCACGAACGGGTTACAATCCCAGAACGCCGCGATGGCGCGCTGCTCGTCGGTCATGGTCTTGCTCAGCCCATGCACCTCGAGCATCTGCTTGTAGAACGGACTCGTCTTCGCCGTGTCGAACGGCAACGGCGGCTCCGGCTTGAACTGATTCGACGTGTCCATCACGAACGGGCGCAGCGTGCCCCAGTTTGGCTCCACCGCGTCCATGTACGCCGGCGGGGTCGGCACCCAGCGCCCGAGCTCTCGCGTGACACTGAATTTCGGGAGCCCGCTCCGCTGCTTGAACCGGTCCGTCCCAGCCCATGCCAGAATGTGCTTCGCGACCGTATCGCCATAGGCGACCGAACGATCGAAGACCTCCTGCGACATCCCAGCGCGCATGCGCGTATCCATCGCCACGCGCAGGCTGTCCATCCGTGCCTGCGAGAAGGTGAGCGCCCGGCCCACCACCATGTACGCGTGCACGCCCGCCAGTGACAATGAGATCTCATCACCCACCGGACGCGCCGGGACAGGCGTGAGTTCGTTCACCTGTCCAGCCAAGGTGCGGTATGTGGTGTCAGCCTGACGCAGCACCTCATAGGCGGCGATGCTCGCGTAGGCATACACGCGGCTCGCCTGCGGCGGACTCAGGATGTCGTAGACGATGACGTCATTGACCTGCTTCACCGCATCATGCAGCGGTGTTGCGGCCCTGTCGTCTGCCAACGTCGCGGTGCCCTCGGCCTTCTGGCAGGCCGTCAGCAGCACGCCGAGGACCACACTCCGAACCGCCTGATGGATCGCGCTCATGGGACTGTGGGATTGATGCGGAACATCAGCGGGCGGTCATTGTTCCTGACCACCAGCAGGCGCGTACCAGTACGCCCCTTGATGCGGACAATGTCGCGCGACTGGCCGCGCACGAAGAACCCGCTTCTCATACGCGGCGCGGCGGTAAACGTGCCGCTCTTCGAACCAAGCAGTGTCACACCGTAGGACTCGCTGAGGCGCGCAATCTCGGGCTTGACCCCATCGAAATTACCGGCCAGCAGCAGGTCCCGGATACCGTCATTGTTTACATCTTCCGCCAGCACACCGAACATCGGAGCCAGCTGGGCTTCACTCGGCAATGGCACCAGCGTGAACGTGCCATCGCCATTGTTTCGCGCCAGGCTGCTTGCGAACGTCTCGGACTTCTTCTGCACTGCATCCGTAAGCTCCGCCGCCGGAAAGAGCTTGTCGACGGTTGCCTCGGCGTACTCTTTGTAACTCAGGAACTTCGCCTTCAGCGGCGGCAGCGCACGGATCATCTCGTCACGCAGCACCAGTGGATAGCTCCTCTGCTCATCGTAACTGGCGAGAATCTGGTCGACGAACCCATTGCCGTCGAAATCCTTCACGACCATCGTCATCGGTTCGGCGACGCTGGCACGAAGGCGCGTGTTGAGACCGAAGTTGCCGAGCACGAAGTCCACTTTGCCGTCGCCGGTAAAGTCACCGGCAATGATCCGATTCCACCAACCACTGCTCTGTGCCAATCCTTTCACATTTGAACGCGTCAACCGGCCACCGCCGTTACGGAAGACCGTGACAGGCATCCAGTCCCCGACGATCACCAGATCGAGTCGTCCATCACCATCGGTATCCTGCCAGACGGCATCGGTCACCATGCCCACCTCGCGCAGCCCGGGAGCGAGGCGATCCGTGACATCGGCGAAGTGCCCCTTCCCGTCACCGCGAAGCAGCATGCTTCCGGGATTCACGCCGTAGCGCCATGGAATGCTGCGCGAGCCGACGAAGAGATCAGGATTGCCATCACCATCGAAGTCGCCAACCGTCGCGCGCGAACCGCTGTTCGTCTCCGGCGGCAGCGCGTCGGTCGATTTCCTGAACTGACCACGCCCGTCATTCAGATAGAGTCGGTCCTGCAACGCCGGCGACTGCTCCGAGTACTCGTTGCTGCCACTGACGACGTACAGATCCAGCGCACCATCGCGATTGGCGTCAAGGAACACCGCATGCACATCCTCCGACGCGGCATCAGCAGAAAAGGCCGTCGAGTCGGTCGCGGAGAATCGTCCATCGGGGCGCTGCAGCAACAGCTGCGAATGCTGGTCCTTGGCGCCTCCGAGGAACACGTCATCCAGGCCGTCACCGTTCACGTCAGCGACAGCAACGGCTGGCCCCTCGGTGGAGAGCATCTTCGGGATCAGACGCTCACGATCGAAGTCGACGTACTCGCTCTCGCGATGACTGAAGGCAATTCCGCCCGACTCCGTCACATCCGCGAGCAACGTTGCCGCGATCGACGGGGCCGGCGACGGCTTTGCTGGCTCCATCGCGTCAGCCTGACGCAGCACCAGGCGACTGTCGGCCGCGACGCGAGGCTGGCTCGAGCGCTTCCCGTCGGCCCAGAGGACCGTCACCGAGTCCACCTGCATGTCGGTACCGATGCCGAAAGTCAGCGGATAGTCGACGCTGGACTGAAAGCCGCGCGTCGGCTGTACTTCCTGCACCCGCTGCACGGCGCCATTCCAGAGCGTCACACGTGCTCCAATGCCGAAGCGGTTCATCCCGGTACCGTCCAGTCGTACCTGCACGAAATGGTTTCTGCGCTGCACCGTGCGCACGTCATTCCGGTACACAAACGCTTCCAGATTCACGTTGTTCACCACCAGGTCGAGCGCACCGTCACCATCCAGATCACCGTACGCAGCACCGCTCGAGATGCTCGGCGTCGCCACCCCCCACTCGGCCGATACATTCGTGAATGTCAGCTCACCCGTGTTGCGGAAGGCATAATCCGGCAGCGGCGACGACGACATCGCCTTGGTCAGCGCCATGAAGTCGATCGTGCCACCAGCGCGCACGTTGCTCTGCGTCTGATCGTTGGCGAGAAACGCGATGTAGTCCTGCGATGTCACATCGCGCAGCAGGCCGTTGGTGACGAAGATGTCCTTGCTCCCATCCAGATCCAGATCCATCAGCAGCGCGCTCCAGCTCCAGTCCGTCCGGGCCACGCCGGCCATCTGCCCGACATCGCTGAAGGTGCCGTCGCCGTTGTTGCGCTGCAGCATGTTGCGCATGAACTGGTAGCCGTACCCGTTCCGCAGCTTCGCCTGATACGAGTCCCATCCATCGAACGACGATGTCGTGCGCAGGCGATACTCGTGCTCCGGGAACATATCGGTGGTGTAGATCTCGGCGTGACCGTCGTTGTCGAGATCGGCGATATCCATCCCCATAGAGAAGAAGCTGCTGTTGGCCAGCGCCTGCTCCATCGACTCGGTGAACGTGCCATTGCGGTTGTTCAGGTAGACGTAGTCGTGTTCGAAGAAGTCATTCGAGACATAGATGTCGGGCCAGCCATCCCGATTGATGTCGGCGACACCAAGACCAAGTCCAAAGGCGATTTCCGGGCCGAGAATCCCTGCGGCTTCACTGACATCGGTGAAGTGGCCGTTGTCGTTGCGGTAGAGACGGTCGCCGCCGTTGTGATCCCGCTCCTTTCGCGTGTTCCGCAGCCCGAAGCTGCTGGCAGGTCGCGGGGAGTTGTTGACCACAAACAGGTCGAGATCGCCATCCCGGTCGTAGTCCAGGAAGGCGGACTGGGTGGTGTAGCCGTCATCGGCGATGCCGAACTGCGCGGCGCGTTCCACGAAGCGCGGGGTCGAGTCCGGCCCGTTCCCTTCGTTGATCCAGAGCTCGTTGCGACGACTGGCCGCATCCCCGATGCCCGCGTGGCTGACGTACAGATCGAGGCGCCCGTCGCCATTGACGTCGGCGAGTGTCAGGCCGGTGGTCCACGGGCGGGTACTGTTGATATCTGCGGGCACCGTGATGTCCCGGAACCGGAACGCCCCCTCATTGAGGAAAACGCGCGGCCCTGTGTGGTTCGCACCGAGAATGACTTCCGGCCGACCATCGCCGTTCAGGTCGCCAATCGCGACACCGCCGCCGTTATAGAGGTTGCGGTAGGTGAAGACGTTCAGCTCGGCCGATTCGGTGAGCTGGTTCGTGAACTGGATGCCACTGTACGACGATGGGATCCTCGCGAACAGGGTGGTGCCAACAGCTGGCGCCGCACCGGTCGGCTGGGTCACCACCGCCTTCGGCGCTGGTTCGCTGCAGGCCGTGACAGCAATGGCCACTGTCATCGTACTCAGCCGGATTCGTGACACACTCACTCGCTCAACCGCTCCACGTCCAGAGGGGACCGCCGACAGGCCGCGCGCGACGCAACGGCTGCGACTCCCGGAAAGCATCAGGGCCCGCTCCGATTCATATCCGGAGCGGGCCCTGAAAGTTACAGCGTCCTGCCGTCAACTGTAGCGCTTAGTAGCCAGGATTCTGCGTCAGCTTCGGGTTCACGTCGATCTGCGGCTGCGGAATCGGCAGCAGGATCTTGTACCCCTGCGTTGCCGTCTTTCCGAACCACGTGCCTGAGGTGTACGTGCCCTCGCGAACCTGGTCCGTGCGACGCTTGCCTTCGGCGAACAACTCGAACAGCCGCTCGGCGAAGATTGCGGCGCGCACATCGGCCTGCGACGTCACTGTAATCGGGCGCGCCGGGGTGAAGTTACGGGCACGAAGATTGTTGATGGCGGTGATGGCATCGGCCGTACGTCCAAGTTCATTCAGGGCTTCGGCCCGGATCAGCACCATCTCGCCCAACCGGTAGATGACGAAGTCGTTGCCGTTCCACGAACCGGACTTCGCCGGATCAACCGGGTACTTGTAATTACGCGGGCCTTCGCCTTCGGTCGCTGCCGTGATGTTTGCGATGTCAACGGTGAAGACCAGCGGGTTGCCCTGACGGTCAAACACCTGCGCGCCACCGAAGATTGCCAGCTGATTGCCAGCAAGGATCTGCGTACGGCGAAGGTCAGCCGCATCGAACTTGCGATAGGTCTCGGCCACAACTGCCCAGCCGTTCCACCCACCGTCACCCGGGGAAACGCTGTTGTAATGCAGCGCCTGCCACTGGCGGCGGAAGCCAAGGCCATCTTCCGCCTTGCTGCGGACAACGAAGATGTTCTCGCGTGAACCCTGATTGTTCGGCGCGAAGTTCGTCTTGACGTTCGGCTCGAGCGTATACGTGCCCGAGTTCAGCACCGCCTCAGCCGAAGCCAGCGCTTCCGTCCACTTTGCCGTGCCCCTCGTCAGGCCGGTGGCGCTCACGGTACCCGTGTAGACCTGCGCATTGATGTAGAGCGACGCGAGCATCGCATCCGCAGCACCGCGCGTGACGCGGCCGTACTGATCGGGCCACGACGTCGGCAGGTCACCGCGGGCGGCCCGCAGTTCGGTCTCGATGAAGGTGAACACTTCCGCGCGCGTCTTGCGCTCGCGCAATTCAACCTTCGTGTCGGTCGCGATCGGCACGCCGCCGTACGCGTCCATCAGGTTCAGGTAGAACATCGCGCGCAGCGCCCGGAGTTCGGCCACGACCGCGGCCTTGTTCGGAATCGTCACCGTCTCGAGCGCCTCGAGGACGATATTGGCGCGGGCAACGCCGGCATACATCTGGTTCCAGATGGCGTTGACTTCGCGGAGACCGACGACGCTCGTCGGGGTCCAGCCCTGACGGTGCAGCTCGAGCCAGGCGCCGTTGTCAAACCAGTCGGATCCGCGGGTCGGAACGACCATTTCTTCCGAGCTGACCTGCTGGACGGCGTAGTAGTCCTCAAACTGGTTGCGGAGGTTGGCGTACACCGCCGCCACACCGGCGAGCACTTCGTCGGTGTTCTTGTAAAAGTTGTCCTTGGTGATCAGGCTGGACGGATTCTCCTTCAAATCCGTGCAGCCGACCATCAGGCCCATCGGGACCGCGAGCAGTGCGCCGAAGCGCACCAGTCGGGTCGAAGTGTGATACAGAGACATTCGCATTCGCCTCAAGCGAGCAATGGGGAAATTGAACTGCACTTCACAGGAATCACCG